>JAUXBC010000064.1 GCA_030619615.1 Dehalococcoidia bacterium | reverse complement strand
GCAAAGTCAGGCTCATCGACCAGACCAGGCTTCCCTGGGAGACGGTCTTCTTGGAGCTTGAGGACTACCGCGAGGTAGCATCGGCGATCAAGGAGATGCAAATCCGGGGGGCGCCAGCCATTGGCATCGCCGCTGCCTATGGGATGGCTTTAGGGGCCCAGGGGGTCGAGGCAGTCTCAAAAGAGGAGTTCATGGCCAAACTTCGCCTCGTTTCGGAGACCCTGTCGGCCACCAGACCCACCGCAGTCAACCTCTCTTGGGCGCTGGAGAGGATGAATCGGGTGGCTGAGGCTGGTGAGGACGTCGCCCAGATAAAGGAGGCGCTCCTTGCTGAGGCACAAAAGCTGGAGGAGGAGAACGAGGCGGCAAATAGGAAGCTCAGCAAATATGGTGCCGAGTTGATAAGGGATGGCTTTACTATAATGACCCATTGCAACACCGGCAACCTGGCGACGGCGGGCTACGGCACCGCGCTGGGGGTGATCAGGGCGGCGAAAGAGCAGGGCAAGGCAGTCCACGTCTTCGTCGGCGAAACCCGTCCCCTTCTTCAGGGAGCGAGGCTCACCACCTGGGAATTAGCGCAATATGGCATCCCCTTCACCCTCATCGCCGACACCATGACCGGTCATTTCCTATCTAGGGGGAGGATCGACTGCGTCATTGTGGGCGCCGATAGGATAGCGGCAAATGGCGATGTCGCCAACAAGATCGGCACCTATAATTTGGCGGTCCTCGCCATGGAAAACGGCATCCCCTTCTATGTCGCCGCCCCTACCAGCAGCATCGACCTCTCTCTATCGTCGGGGGATGAGATCCCCATCGAGGAGAGAGGGGCAGAGGAGGTCACCCATGTTAGTGGGGTTCCCATTGCCCCGGTGGGGGTTGGGGTGGCCAATCCCGCCTTCGACATTACCCCCCACCGCTACATATCTGCTATAATTACCGAGAGGGGCGTAATAAGGGAGCCCTATGTGGAGAGGCTGAGGAAGGTGTTCCAGGGGTGAGCAGCTATGTATTCATGAAAATCCTGGAGTCAGCTCCTCACCGCTACGATGCCGGAATCAACATGCTCTCCCTGGGGCGGATTGACAGATTAAAAAAGGAGATTGCTGAAAATTACATCTCCCCAGGAGATAATGTCCTCGACATAGGCTGCGGCACCGGAACGCTGGCCATACTGTGCGCTGAGAGGCGCGCCTCCGTTATTGGCTTCGACATCTCTCCTCAAATGCTAAACATAGCACAGAGGAAGATCGAAGAAAGGCACCTGGGAGAAAAAATCGAGCTCAGGGAAATGGGCGCCACCCAGATGGACAGCGCCTTTGAGGATGAGAGATTTGACAAGGTTGTGAGCACCTTGGTTTTCAGTGAACTATATTCTGATGAACAGAAATATGTGCTTAGGCAGACCTTCAGAATCCTGAAACCTGGTGGACTTTTAATAATTGCCGACGAAGTAAAGCCCAATTCATTGCTGAAAAGAAGCTTACATTTGGTTGTGCGCATTCCCCTTGCGGTCATAACATACGTGTTCACCCAGACCACCACCAGGGAGCTAAGGGAAATTGAGAGGGCAATCACTGATGCAGGATTTAGGATGATCTTTACAAAGAGGAGCCTTCTCGGTTCTTTAGGGCTCTTTGTCGCCAAAAAGGCTGAAAGATGAAGGTCAAGGAAGGCTTCAAAACCACAATAGGAACCTTGTTCAGACTCTTCCCTTTGTCCACCGAACCGGGGCTCCGGGCTTTCGGCAACCCCAGCGAAGATAGCCCCGTTTTCGTAACCTCCAATTTCCACCTCACGGTGAAAAGGGTATCGAGGTATCTTAAAGATCTGGACTGTTATCTTTTGGTGGCGCCGACCAGTAGCATAAACGTTTGGTGTGCTGCGGTGGGCGGCATGTTCAACGCTCACTCCATAATTTCGATTATCAAAACCTCAGGAATCGGCGAAAGGGTTAACCATCGGACACTGATACTGCCTCAGCTATCAGCCCCCGGAGTAGATACAGAGCTAATAAAAGACGAAACTGGATGGCACTCTAGGTTTGGCCCAGTTTATGCCAAGGAGATACCTGAATACGTGAGGAAGGGGTTTCAAAAGAGTGACGATATGCGAAGGGTTAAGTTCAACCTGATGGACAGGTTGGACACTGGCGTTGGGGTTTCCCTGGCCTTCTTCCTCCCCGTCGCGGTGATCCTTGCCATCTTCTGGCGAGGCTGGCTGCTGGAATTTGTGGCGCTGGGCGGGTCCCTCCTCCTTCTAATGTACGCCTCCTTTACTTACATCCCCGGCAGATCGGGATGGGCCAAAGTTCTGTTCTACGAAGCCCTGGTTGCAGCCGGACTCTTGATCTATCTCTTCCCCTTGGGGGGAGGTTCCAGCTACATACGGAACCTATTCTTGGCGGCGATGATCCTCGTCCCGCTAATCGGCATCGATTTTGGAGGCGTCTCCCCCCTGTATAAGAGCGATCTCGACCCCTTGCTTCACAGGGTTGGGATTCATAGAATTGGCTCGGTGAGTTTCAAGGGAAGGGCAACAATTAAAGAGGAAAATATAACCTTGGATCAAAGTGAATGCATAGGCTGCGAATTATGTTATGATGTTTGTCCCAAAGGAATCTACGATATGGATGAATCCCAAAATGTGGCGATAATGGTAAAACCTGATAGCGAATGCGTAGCCTGTAGGGCGTGCATCCTTCAATGCCCAACAGATGCAATTTCCTTGAGGGCAAGAAGGTGATCTAAATTCTTCACTTAGAGGAGGAAACAATGCCTGAAGCAAAGATCGGGGTCATTGGGGGCAGCGGTCTTTACCAGATAGAGGGGATGACCGATATCGAGGAGGTTAGGGTGAGGACGCCCTTTGGCGAGCCCAGCGATGCTATAATTATCGGCGATCTGGAGGGGACTAGGGTCGCCTTTCTCCCCAGGCACGGCAGGGGACATCCCATCAGCCCCACCGAGCTCCCATCCCGGGCCAATATCTATGCCTTGAAATCGTTAGGCGTGGAGTGGATCATCTCCGTCAGTGCGGTGGGGAGCTTGAAAGAGAGTATCCACCCCCTCGACCTTGTCATCCCAGACCAAATCATCGACCGTACCAAAAGCAGGGTGAACAGCTTCTTCGAGGGGGGGTTGGTCGTTCATGTCAGCTTCGCCGAGCCTTTCTGCCCCGTTCTAAGTGAAATCCTTTGTCAGGCAGCCCTTGATATGGAGGCCAGGGTTCACCCAGAGGGTACCTATATCGTTATGGAGGGGCCCCTGTTCTCTACAAAGGCGGAATCGAACCTCTATCGCTCCTGGGGGGCGAGCATCATCGGGATGACCGCCCTTCCCGAGGCCAAGCTGGCGAGGGAGGCCGAAATCTGCTATGCTACCCTTGCCTGCGTCACCGATTACGATACCTGGCATGAGACCGAGGAGTCGGTAGTCATCGAAGAGGTAATTGCCAATCTGGAGCGTAGTGCCGATACAGCCAAGAGGATTATAAGAGTAGCGGCGGCGCGCATCCCCCAGAGAAGGGAGTGCGGTTGTGCCCAGGCGCTTAAAAATGCCATCCTCACCGCTCCGGAGAAGATACCTGGGCAGATGAAGAGGGATCTAGCAATTTTAATTGGAAAGTATATTAAGCAGGAGTGAAAGTTGCCCAGATTTGAGCTTAGCGGTCTGGCCACAGCGGTGGGGACCATGCCTCATAGCGACCCCAAGGAGGCGTGCTCTCTGGTAGCTAAGTTTTTGCCCGAAATACCCGCCTGGCCACAACTGCCCCAGCGTTCCTTCCTGGAGAACGTGTATTTCCAGTTCCGCCCACCCTTTCTGGAGGGGCCAAAGCTAACTGAAGGGGTGGACGGCCATATGCATATTGACCGCTCAGGGGACCTAAGCGCAGAGCTAGAGCAAGTCTACACAGACTACCTGGAGAACAACCTTGAACGCTATGCCCTGACTCCTGACCGCGCCGCAGGCTTCCATGCCTTTCTGGAAACAGAGCTATCGCCCCTTGCCGTCAAGGGACAGGTGACAGGGCCCGTTAGCTGGGGGCTTACCGTTACCGATGAGAATCGCCGCCCCGTCCTCTATGACGACGTCCTCGCCGATGCCCTGGCGAAACACCTTCGGTTAAAGGCCGCCTGGCAAGAGAGGGAGCTTAAGGCCATCTCCCCCAACACCATCATCTTCGTCGATGAGCCCTCTATGGCTCTCATTGGCTCCGCCTTCGTCTCGCTATCCAGGGAACAGGTGGTCAGCCTTCTGGAGGAGGTCTTTTCGGGCATCGGCGGGCTTAAGGGGGTGCACTGCTGCGCCAATACCGATTGGTCGGTGCTACTTGCCACCTCCCTCGACATTCTGAATTTTGATGCCTATAATTATGGCTACACGCTTGCTCTTTATCCCGAGGAGGTGAAAGCCTTCCTGGAGCGGGGGGGCGTCATCGCCTGGGGGATTGTCCCCAACGAAGAGGAGGCCCTGAAGGGGGAGACGGCGAAAAGCCTTCTCGATCGCCTGGAGGAGGGAATCGGAGCCCTTGATAGGAAGGGCGTTAGCTTCCGCCTTCTAACGGAGCGGTGCCTCGTCACCCCCTCCTGTGGTCTGGGGTCGATCTCCCCCGGGGGGGCGGCATGGGCCCTGGAGCTCCTGGCTGGGGTTTCAAAGGAGCTAAGAAAGCGCTATATAAAAGAGGGGTGAGGATTGGAATGCCAAATTGAAGCCAACAGGGAAAGGTGTAGCTGCACCTACGAGCCCTGTGAGAGAAAAGGCAAGTGCTGCGAC
>JAUXBC010000029.1 GCA_030619615.1 Dehalococcoidia bacterium | reverse complement strand
TCTCCAGGGTTACATAAGGGTGCTCCATATCGAGCCAGAAGCCGATGCGCTCGGTGAGTTCCTCCCATTCCTTTAGATAGCGAAAGACGCTCTCCCGGCAGTGAGCATTAAATTGGGAAACGCCGTAGGCTTCTATGTCAGCCTTGGAGGAGAAGCCCAGCTCCCTTTCCACCTCCAGCTCCACAGGAAGCCCGTGGGTATCCCAGCCCGCCTTACGCGGGGCGCAGTATCCCTTCATCGTCTTGTAGCGGGGGATGACATCCTTGAACACCCGGGAGAGGACATGGTGCACCCCGGGGCTGGCATTGGCGGTGGGCGGCCCCTCGTACAGGCTGAAGAGAGGGGCCTCTTTTCGCCCTTGGACACTTTTCTCAAAGATGCGCTTCTCCCTCCAAAAGCTGAGTATCCGCTTTTCCATCTCCGGAAAGCTCACCTTGCTTGCCACTGGCTGGAACATTTTTTCGCCCCTTTTTTGTCCTAATTAAGAAAAGCCGTAAGGCCTTTCAGACCTGACTCAGCAAGTAGTACGAAAAAACCCGTCCCTTAGGGACGAGCTTTATACCCGCGGGACCACCCTACTTCCCCGAGGAATCGGGGCTCTCACTAAAGGCACGGATCATGCCTTCGTCATGGATAACGGCTGACGAGACCGGCCAAGTCTACTGCCCCCGATAAATCGAGGGGTTCGGTTGACGGCTCAGGAGGGATTTTCGGAGGGCAGGTCGCATCTGCTCCCACCATACCAGACTCGCTGGGCGCCTTCCCCCTCCTACTCTTCTCCGTCACTGCCTTTACATGTAGAGATTAGCAAATGATGAGGATAAAGTCAAGTTTCTCAGTCACTGCCTCTTCGGATGGTCACCTTGCGAGATTCGCCTTCGCCCATGCTTTGCGTGATCACCTCTGGATGCTCCTGAAGCGCCAGGTGGATGATGCGGCGCTCGCTTGGTGGCATCGGCTCCAAGGTTACCGGCTGCCCGGTGTCCCTGACACGCTCCGCCATGCGCAACGCCAGATTCTTCAGCGCTTCATAGCGGCGCTCTCGATAGCCCTCCACATCCATGCTCAAGAGCACACGAGCCTTCACCTGGTGACTCACCATAAGGTATAGGACATATTGCAGAGAGGAAAGGGTGTTTCCCCTTCTTCCGATAAGGATGCCCAGGTCCTCGCCGCTGATGTCCAGGGCGATAGGGGCACGCCCGGTGATTTCTCCCGATGAGGAAGGCTCCTTGACCTGAATGGAAGCAGGGACCTTCATTAGGTTGAGAAGCTTCTCTAGAATCTCTGTAGCCAAGATGACCGAGGCGCGCTCCGCTTCCTCTAATCGATGTCTTGTTACTCTTACCCTGGCTTCCTCAGCACCAAAGCCTAAGAAGCCGGGCCTACCCTTTTTAAGAACGACCACCTCCACCTCATCACGATTTGCGCCGAGTTTTTTTAGAGCGAGCTCGACGGCCTCTTCTACGTTCTTCGCGCTTACCTCCACGCTTTCCATACTCTACCCTCTTTTCTTGTTTCACCCTTTCCTCTGTCACCTTCTCCTCTTGCCTAGCCCCCTCAATTGTTTCCAATCCCTGCTCTATGACCACCGGTGTCGCAGGGGCGGGGGCCCGGGTGATTCCACCCCTCCACCTTTGGACAGTCCCCTCAAGACCACCCCACCCAGTGACAAAGTATTGCATCACGATGCCGATAATATTGGAGATGACCCAGAACAGGGCAAGACCGCTGGGGAACTGAAGGGTGAAGAAGGCGAACATCAAGGGCATCATCCACAGCATCATTCTGCTCATTGACTGTTGCCTGGGGTCTACGGCGGGCATGGTCATCATCTTCTGCTGAAGCCACATCGTCCCCCCAACAAGGATTGCTAAGATGAAAAAGGAGTCCGGACTACCAAGGTTGAGCCAGAGGAAACCTGACTCCAAGGGAACCGCCTGATGCACTAAAGATAGGGGATAGAGGTTCTGAGACAGCCGCAACAGGTCCTCAGGGGTTGCTGCCACAGCCCTCAAAATCGACTGGTAGAGGGCGATCCAGATGGGAAGCTGAATAATTAGCGGCCAGAGGCAACCCAGGGGGTTTACCCCGGCCTCCTTATAGAGCGTGGACATCTCCTGTTGAAGCTTTGGTCGATCCTTGGCGTACTTCTTCTGGATCTCCTGCATCTTGGGCTGAAGCGAGGTCATCGCCCTGGTGGAGTGCAGCTGCTTCATGGTAAGGGGAAACATACAGAGGCGCACAATAATAGTGAGGGCGATAATGGCCAGTCCAAAGCTGCCAAAAAGAACGCTGGACAGAAGGATCAAAAAATTGAGCATCGGTTGGAGCAGGACAAGATTCCAGGTCTCCACAACCCCGTATGTGAACAAAACGGCGACAACCCCAGCACCGATGAGCGCTATTATAAGCTTTCTTCTAGTCATGTAGACAACCCGGTTACTCACTCACTGGTGGTAACGCTCCATATTGTATTGCCGTACTCCATCTCAAAGGCGTAGACAGTATCGTTGAAGGCATGAACATAGACCACGCCCTCCCCAGGAAAAAGGGGAGCACGAACTTGAGTGGGAGGCTCCAGGGTACGGTGCCACCTCTCCCCTCCAGTGGCAGCCGCCAAGGCATAAACCTTACCATCGTCCGAGCCAAAGACAACGAGCTCGCCAACCAGGGCAGGGTCCCCCCGAATCGGTCCCCCGGTTTCAAAGGGGAGCCAAGCCTCATCGCCACTTTCGGCATCGAGGGCGTATATCTTATGGTCGAGGCATCCGGCAATTATGATATCATCATAGGCCACAGCCTGACCCCAAAACCAGTTGCCCGCCTCTTCAAAGCGCCACTTCTCTGTGCCATCGAGATTTAGGGCGTAGAAATTGTTATCGAAGGAGCCGAAGTAGATGGTGCCATTATGGAGAAACGGGGTGGAGGCAATGGCCCCGCCCGTTTCGAATGGGGAATCCCAGACCGGGGCCCCGGTCTGGGCATCGATGGCATAGAGCTTGTGGTCGAAGGAGCCGAAATAGACTACCCCGTCGGAGATGGCCACGCTCCCCCATATATCGCCGCCGGCCTGGAATGGCGGCCAAATCTCCTGTCCACCCTGGACATCAAGGGCATAGAGCTTGCCATCGGAGGAGCCAATGTAGAGTGTGCCCCCGTCGACCACCGGGCTGCCCACGATGGGGCCGATAAAGCCATCTCGGGGGTACTCCCATATCTCGATCCCTGCGGCACCATCAATGGCATAGACCTTGCCACTGTAGGCGCCGATATAGACTATGCCTTCCTCCACAAAAGGGGTGCCATAAATGGCGAAAAGCCCTGGTTCACCCCGCGGCGGAAACCGCCACCATTCCACCGCGGCGAGCCTGGGCTCACTGACCAGAGTGTAGCCCACAAGCTTCCCCTCCATGGTGCCCACATAGAGGCTGTCATCCGCCACCACCGGTCCAGACCATCCCCGTAAAGGAGCACCAGCGCACCCCGAGAGGAGCAGGAAACCTGCGATAAGAAGAGCAAATAAAGGCCAAAACTTCCGTTTCATAATATTGGCAAGCCAAGCCGGGACATCAAGGCACAGGGTCAAACCCGCCAGAGTTGAAAGGGTGGCAACGAGCGAGGCGCCTTAGCCCCATCCAAACACCCCTCCAAAAGCCATACTTCTCAATCGCCTCATAGGTATACTGAGAGCAGGAGGGAACAAAGCGGCAGGAGGGGTAGGTCACCTGTGATATGGTCGACTGATAGAATCGGACCAAGCCTAGGGCAATCCTCTTCGGGGCCCCCGCAAAATCGCAGATTTTGTGGGGTAAAGTCCTCTTCACGCCTCTTTCTCCTCATTACCCAAAATTCGCGCCCCAGATAATAATTCCTCAATCGCGCCCTTTAGGGTATGATAATCGGCCTCGGCAGCTTTCTGGCGAGCGATGAAAACCATGTCCCAACCATCCTTTGTCGGCGTCAACCTGACCCCTTCTCGAAGCAGCCGCTTCACCCGATTTCGCACCACCGCCTTGCCCAATCGCTTCCCCACAGAAAAGCCATATCGATTTAACCCCAGTTCGTTGGGCAACGCCCTGAGCACCACCAAATTATTGGACCAGGACCTCCCTTTACTGAAGACAGCCTCAAAATCTCTTTCCTTAGTGAGGCTTTGCTCCCTTCTCATCCCTACACCGTGAGCCGCTTCCGACCCTTGAGACGCCTCCGCCTGAGCACAGCACGACCACCCCTGGTAGCCATCCGCGCCAGAAACCCATGCTCCCGCTTTCTTGGTATCCTTTTCGGCTGATAGGTCCTTTTCGGCATTGCTAAATTATACTTCACCCCGCTTAGGGTGTCAATTTTCCAAAGCAATAACTGGACGAACCTCGAAGTCAGTAGTATAATCCTTTCGATCAGCTTTTGATTGAGGGGGCCAATAATGAAATTCCAGGATATAATCTATACCAAGGAGGAGGGCATTGCTACGATAACCCTCAACCGCCCCCGAGCGTTAAACGCCCTGACCCCGACGATGGAGCGGGAGTGGATGGCAGCGATTGAGGATGCCAGGGATGACGACGAGGTTAGTGTGCTGGTGGTCACCGGGGCAGGGCGGGCCTTCTGCGCTGGAATGGATATGAGACACGAGGGCCTGGAAGGAGAGGCCCCCTCCCTCCTCAAGATGACAAAGTTCATGCGGGAAGATATGCATGGGGTGGCCCTTGCCATCGCCAGCCTTGATAAGCCCTATATCGGCTCCATAAACGGCCCTACGGTGGGGGGAGGAATGGATTTCGCCAGTATGTGCGATATCAGGATCGCCTCAAAAAGAGCCAAGTTTGGCATGGCATACGTAAGGCTTGGTCTTCCCCCCGCCGGGGGAGGTTGTTACTTCCTGCCCCGCATCGTGGGCATCGCCAGAGCCTGCGAGCTGATCTGGACAAGCAGGATCATTGACGCTGAGGAGGCGCTCAGAATCGGCTATGTGAGCCAGGTGGTTCCCCACGACGAGCTTGAGGCGGCAACGAAGGAGCTGGCAACCCGACTGGCAAAGGGTCCGGCGGTGGCCATCAGGCTGTCGAAGCGCCTCATCTACCATTGCCTCGACCTGGACTTGGCGAGGGCTCTGGAGGATCACCAGAGGGCGCTCTTTATCGCCTACAGCACCGAGGATGCCAAGGAAGGGCCAAGGGCTTTCATCGAGAAGAGGGAGCCCCTTTTCAAGGGGAGGTAGAAAGTGGTCAAGCGAGAGGAACTGAAGGTTAAAAGCAGGGATACTCTAGGAAAGAAGGTTAGATTTCTGCGCCGCCAGGGGCTCACCCCGGTAAACCTTTACGGACCAAAGACCGAGTCCATCCCCCTCCAGGTGGAGACCTCCCTCCTAGAGCGCCTCATCGCCACAGTGGGTAGAAATGCCCTCATCACTCTGAAGGTTGATAGAGCCAAGGAGCCTCGGTTGGCGATGATTCGCGATATTCAGAGGGATCCGTTAACCGGCGCCCTGCTCCATGTCGGCTTCTTCCAGATAGAGGTGACCCACAAGGTGAGAGCTGAGATACCCCTGATATTCCTTGGTGAGGCTCCGGCAGCGAAGAGCCCAAGGGCGATGGTAATCCAGAACCTGACCTCCCTTCAGGTGGAGGGTCTTCCTACAGATCTGCCCCGAAGAATCGAGGTCGATCTATCGCTGCTGGAGGAGATGAACCAGGCAATCCACGTCAGGGAAATCCCCATGGACGATAGGCTTGAGGTTCTCACCGATCCCGATGAGGTAGTGGTTCACGTGATAGAGACCCGCGCTCCCGTGGAGGAAGAGGAGGTAAAAGAGGAGGTAAAAGAGGAGACCGAATAAGGTCTAGCGTTTCAGCCACCAAGGCAAAAAGAACGAAAAGGGCGAATTAACGGCGCATCCCCTCTCCTCCCCTCAGGCTTTGCAAGTTAAATCATAACATTCAGCTTCAATTTAGCGCAACCGCGGCTCGGGTAGCAGCGCCCCGAAAAACCCCCTCTGCCCCCTTAAGAACTCCTCCACGGTCATCGCCTTTCTCCCCTCAAGCTGAATCCGAAGCAGCCCAAGAACCCCTTCGCCGGTCTCCACCCCCAAAGCGGCGCCCTGCCCTGGAGCTAAAGCGATGACCCTCCCCGGCTCCAAGTCCCTTCCCCCAGCGATAGGGGTGGCCTCAAGGATCTTGAGAATCTTCCCCTGCCATCCGGTATAGCAACCGGGCCAGGGATGGAAGGCTCGCACCCGCCGCCAGATCTCAACGGCGCCAAGACGCCAATCGATCTCCCCCTCCTCCTTGGAGAAAAGCTCGGTATAGGTGGCGCCCTCCTCCCCTTGAGGTCGGGGGGTAAGACTATGGGAAAGCCAGAGAGGCAGCGTTTCCTCCAAAAGCTGGGCCGCAACCTCGGCAAGCTTCTTGGTAAGCGACTCCGTGGTGTCCTGGGGCTCGATGGCCACTCTACGCTGGGAGAGGATAGGGCCGCTATCAACACCCTCATCCATGAGCATGATAGTGACCCCTGTCCAGTCATCTCCAGCTAGGATCGCCCCCTGGACCGGGGAGGGACCGCGATGCCTGGGAAGGAGGGAGGGGTGAAGGTTGATACAGCCAAAGGGGGGGATGGCAAGCACCTCCCCGGGCAAGATCCTGCCGAAGGCAGCGACCAGGATAACATCGGGGCGCAACCGAGCCAAGAATTCGATGGCAGCAGCCTCCTTGAAACTGGCCGGGTGGAGCACCTTTAGCCGGCGCTCTAACGCCACCTTTTTCACCGCAGATAAGGCGAGGGCTCGCCCCCTTCCCGCAGGCCTATCGGGCTGGGTGTAGACAGCAACCAGCTCATGCTCGCCAAGCAAAAGCCGCTCCAGGATTGGCACGCTAAACTGAGGTGCCCCCATAAAAACGATGCGCATCGCCCCTCCCAAGGATATTCTATCATAAAAGAAGCCCTGGAAGCTCTTTGCCAAAATAGCTTAAAATTGGATAAAAATGGATTTTCAAAATTGGGCAAAAGTTGTGCAAAAACCCCTTGACCTGAGGCGGTGTTTTTGTTAGCTTTTAGTATCCGCCGCGCTCATCCCCAAAAACCCCTTTAAGATCGCTGATATACTTCAGCCCTCGATATCAGGGTGCCTCGACTCATCGGGGACACTACTGATTACAAGATTCTGACAAGCGCCGAGGACAAAAGAAGAGGGCTTTCTCTAAAATCTAGAGTGGCTTCTTTTCTTCCCCTTGCCACCTGCCAAGGGCAGTCTCGGGAGGGAAACATCCTGGCTGAAACACCAAATCTCGGAGGAGTGTGTGAAAGAGAGGTCAGCTAGAGAAATTTGGGAGGCGGTGCTTGGGGAGCTTCAACTGCAATTAACAAAGACAAATTACGACACTTGGCTGGGAGATACCGTCGGGCTGAGTTATCAGGGCGATAAGTTGGTAGTTGGCGTGTTATCTCCCTTTGCTGTAGAGTGGCTGGAGAGGCGCCTCTACTCGCTGATCAAGAAGACCCTTATCGGGATCACAGGCCAAAACCTAGATGTCCACTTTCAAATCCACCAGGGCGAACATAGCAAAGCAGTGAAGCCAAAAGGAAGATTTTCCCGTTCAGGCAGCCTGGGCACTAGCAACGGGAAGACAAATCCCTCCACCTTTAATGCTAAGTATACCTTTGACTCCTTCATCGTTGGCAATTGTAATCGCCTCGCCCACGCTGCCGCCTTAGGGGTGGCGGAAAAGCCCGGTGGTGCCTATAACCCACTATTTATTTACGGTGGCGTGGGGCTGGGAAAGACGCACCTTCTGCAAGCTATAGGGCACTTCGTTTCGGCAAGCAAACTCCGTGTTCTCTATGTAAGCACGGAGCAGTTTACTAACGAGTTCATAAAAGCGATCCGGGAGAGGAAGACCGAGGAATTTCGCCAAAAATATAGGAGCGTGGATGTCCTCTTAGTGGATGACATCCACTTTATTATTGGGAAGGAGCAGACTCAGGAGGGCTTCTTCCACACCTTTAACGATCTTCACAATGCCAACCGTCAGATGGTGATCACCAGCGATCGCCCCCCAACATCTATGCCCTTACTGGAAGACAGGTTACGCTCCCGTTTCGGATGGGGGCTCATCGCTGATATCCAACCCCCTGACCTTGAGACCCGCCTTGCCATCCTTCAAGCGAAGGCGGAGGAAAAGAGGGTATCAATGCCTCAAGAGGTTCTCGACCTTATCGCTCGCAGAGCGCGGAGGAGCATCCGTGAGTTAGAGGGGTCGCTAAATCGGGTCATTGCCTTTGCCAGGCTTACCAAGGCATCGCTCACTATAGAACTTGCCACCGAGGCCCTCACTGAGTTCCCCAATCCTGGG
The DNA here is from genome assembly GCA_030619615.1 of Dehalococcoidia bacterium. GTDB lineage: Bacteria > Chloroflexota > Dehalococcoidia > E44-bin15 > E44-bin15 > E44-bin26. The sequence continues at coordinate 660 of JAUXBC010000029.1, read as the reverse complement.
CCCCGCCGTACCCTGACCCCTAGATCGATCATCACCACCGTGGCCAAATACTTCGAAGTTGAGCCGGAGGCTCTCGAAGGGAAGAGGCGCCACAAGCAGACCACCCTGGCACGCCACATTGCTGTATACCTCATCAGGGAGGAGACGGGGCGTCCCTTCACTGAGATCGGTCGCGAGCTTGGGGGCAGAGACCACTCAGCCATTATTCGCGGCTATGAGAAAATCGCCTCGGCGATCAATTCCAGCCCCCCATTGCGGGCCGATATCCTCGAGATCAGGGAGATGCTTTACTCCAAAACCACCTCTTAGCCCCATTTTGCACCCTCCCCAAAAAGAAATGAACATAAAAGGGTGCATAAGTGCTTAGATTTCGTGCATAAACGCCCCAAATTGTGCATAAAGGGCTCTTTCTTATGACAAAGCCCTGTTTTAAATTTCTTGACGCGTGTTCCGACGTTTGCGTCGGCTAAACTGCACTTTCCCTTCACTCCCTATGCACACCGGTCCCCGTACTGACCGTCCTCTCAGTCTACGGAGGGTTTCAAGTTAGTCACTTCCGCACTGCATTGTTATTATTGATATACTCACGTAAACCTTAGAAATTCTTAGATATATCCTTTATAATAGCGGTGGTGGTGAGCCATGATAGATAGAGTGGAG
>JAUXBC010000021.1 GCA_030619615.1 Dehalococcoidia bacterium | reverse complement strand
GTGGGGCGTGAAGAACTGGAGGAGCCCTTGAAGGTTCACAAGAGAATTCGCCGACAGGTCAGGGAGGAGGCAGGCAAACTGGGCTAGGAGGAAAAGGTGAACGCCATCGAGGTAGTGGGTTTTGGGGCGATGAATATGGATCAAATCTACGGGGTGGAGCGTATCCTGACCGATGGGGAGGCTCCTGTGGCAGAGTTCAGGCTATCGCCCGGGGGCTCGGCGGCCAATACCATCTATAGCTTGGCCAAGCTGGGAGTCGGTACCGGCTTCATCGGTGCCGTGGGCGATGATGAAGAGGGGAAGATGCTTTTGAAGGACCTCGAGACCGTGGGCGTCGATACGGGGCAGATCAAGGTGAAAAAGGCAAAAACGGGCTCTACCTTATGCCTCAGCGATAGACGGGGGAGGCGAGCCCTCTATGTGCTACCCGGCGCCAATAGCTTACTGGCAAGCGAGGAGATAGACCTGGCCTATGTTAACCAAGCCAAGATGCTTCACCTCTCCTCCTTCGCCGACGAAGGGCAATTGGGGGTTCAGAAGCAGTTAATGGAGAGGATGTCCCCATCTATTAATGTGAGTTTCGCCCCGGGGTCAATATATGCCGCCAAGGGACTGGAGGTCATCGCCCCAATAATAGAAAGGACCCATATCCTTTTCCTCAATCGAAAGGAAGCAGAGGAGCTAACTGGCGAGGACTTTCAAAGGGGAGCCCAAAAATTCCTGAAGCAAGGGTGCCAAATCGTTGCTATCACCTTGGGGGAAGGGATGGGAAAAGGAAACACCATTGCCACCTGCTACCTTATCGCTGAGCAAGGTGAGTATATGATCCAGGCCAAAAGGGCGAGAGAAGAACCTGAAGGAGATACCACCGGTGCTGGCGATGCCTTCGCCGCTGGGTTTCTCTACGGCTTTCTGGGCGGAAAGGGGCTGGAGGAGTGTGGCTATCTAGGCGACCTGGTCGCCCGCCTCTCCACCACAAAGATCGGGGCAAGAGCTGGTCTCCCCTCCCTTCAAGAGCTGGAGCAAAGATACAAGCAGCTTCATAGAAAACCGCTATGAACGAAAAAGCCTATCTCCCCTGAAAAACAGGCTTTCGCTTCTCCGCAAAAGCCCTTGGCCCCTCTTTAGCGTCCTCGCTGGCGAAGACCCGCTGACCCATGAGCGATTCCAGGATAAAGCCTTGCTCCATGGGCATGCTGAGCGCCCTCACCGCAATCTCCTTGATCGTCCTCACTGCCAGGGGGCCATTTTCGCAGATGCGCTCCGCTATCCTCTTTGCTGTAGGCATCAACTCAGGAAGAGGGACCACCCTGTTGATTAGCCCTATCTGAAGGGCTTCTTGAGCGCTGAACCTGTCTCCGATGAGGAGTATCTCCATGGCTCGGCACCAGGGTATCTGACGGGGTAGCCTTACATGGGAGCCGCCAATGGGAATCAGCCCCCATCGAGGCTCAGCAAGGCCGAAGGTAGCATGCTCAGCGGCAATCCTGATATCAGTGCCCTCGATCATCTCCGTTCCCCCTGCCAGGCAGAAGCCATTGATAGCGGCAATGATGGGCTTATAGATATCGGAGAAAAAGCGCTTCGAGGATAGCTCCATCTTGAATTCCCCGCTGGTCATTGCCGGAATCAGCTTCTTGAGGTCAGCGCCGGCGCAGAAGGCTTTGTCGCCAGCCCCGGTGAGGATTAGCACCCAGGAATCGGGGTCGTTATTGAAGTCTTGGCTTGCTTCCTCCAACTCCAGTATGGTCTCAGGGTCGAGGGCGTTCATCGCCTCCGGGCGATTAAGCGTGAGATAAGCGATCCTGTCCTTTTTTTCATAAATGATTGCCACTTCATCCCCCTTCTCGAAATCCTGGCGCAGGGCCCTATATCCCCTTGTATTCCGGCTTCCTCTTCTGCATGAAGGCCAGGGGTCCCTCCTTAGCATCCTCGCTCATTATTAGGCTCTGTAGCAAGAGCCTTTCCAGTTGCAGCCCCTCATCAAGGGGCATCCTCACCCCTCGGTAGGCGGCCTCCTTTGCCGCCCTCACGGCGAGGGGCCCATTTTCATTGATCCTGTTGGCCAGGGCCTCAGCGGTGGGCATGAGCTCATCAAAGGGTACCACCTTATTCACCAGTCCGATGCGGTAAGCCTCCTCGGCGCTGACAAAGTCCCCGGTCATCAATATCTCCAGGGCCAGGCCGAAGGGGATAAGGCGGGGCAATCTCTGAGTCCCGCCCCAGCCGGGCATGAGCGACTGAACCACCTCGCGCAGGCCGAGGCGGGCACTATCGGCAGCGACCCTGATGTCACAGATAAGGGCCAGCTCCAGCCCACCGCCGGTAGCAACGCCATTGATGGCGGCGATAAAGGGCTTATATACCTCCGGTTTACGCATCGGGACAAAGCGGAGGATGGACAATACGACCGGTTCGCCACCCTGCTCCGCCTGCATGCTCATCGCTGCTACCTCCTTGAGGTCAGCCCCTGCAGAGAAGGCCCGATCCCCGGCTCCGGTTACAATGGCAGTCCAGACCTCAGGGTCATCCCTTACATTTTCCCAGGCTTCGGCCAAGCCACGCGCTGCCTCCGTGTTAATCGCATTCATCACCTCGGGGCGATTCAGAGTGATGTAGGCGATATGCCCCTTCTTCTCATAGAGCACTACTGACATCATCTCCTCCTTTTTCCGAACATTAGGCCCACTTGGGTGAAGGCCCACTGCCAAGGAACGGTTCCCTAGCCGAATTGCTCACCTAAGCTTTAGTTTCGGCCTTGGTCAGGATTTCATCCACCAGCCCGTATTCCACCGCATCCTCAGCGCTGAGATAGAAGTCGCGGTCCGTGTCGTGGGTAACCTTCTCTATAGGCTGACCGGTATGCGTGGCGATGATCTGGCGCAGCTTCTGCTGCATGCGTATGATCTCGCGGGCAGCGATCTCTATGTCCGCCGCCTGCCCCTGAGCACCACCCACGGGTTGGTGCATGTGGATCGTTGAATTGGGGAGGGCGTAGCGCTTCCCCTTGGCCCCAGAACAAAGAATAAGGGTCCCCATGCTTGCCGCCAAACCAACGCATATGGTGGAGACATCACAGCGGAGGAGCTCCATTGTATCGTAGATGGCAAGACCGGCGCTGATTATCCCCCCAGGGCAGTGGATGTAGAGGCTGATGTCTTTGTCCGGGTCCTCCCGCTCCAGATAGAGAAGCTGAGCGATGACGAGGTTCGCTATCTGGTCACTGATTGGCGTGCCCAGAAAGACTATCCTCTCCCTTAGAAGCAGGGAGTATATATCGAAGGCTCGCTCCCCCCTGGCACCAGTCTCAATCACCATGGGTATTATGTTTTTAGGTTCCATCTCCTCCTCCTTTGTCTGCGATTATCTCGGGTTCCTCCCCGGAGGCGATCTCCATCAGCCGCTTAACCGTCTTCCTGGTGAGCAGCGCCTCCTTTAATGACTGGCGACCCGTCGTGGAATTGAACATACTTCTTATCTCCTCCCCCCTTTCTCCTGCACTCTGAGCGATAGCCTCCACCTCTTCTTCTATCTCCGCCTCAGCCACCTCGATCCTCTCCTCCTCAGCCACCTTGCCCAAAACAAGATAGATAGTGGCCCTCCTTGTAGCTAGAGGGCGAAGCTCCTCCCTCAGCTCCTCCTCGCTCCTCCCCCTGCTCCTGATACCCTCCTCCAGGCTTGCCTCCGTTTCCCTGATGAGGCGGTCGATCTCGCGCTCCACCAAAACAGGAGGGAAATCTACCTTGGAGAGCTCAACCACTGCGTCTATCACCTTCTCCTCAAAGCGCCTTCTTTCCTTCTCCTCAGCCAGATCCTTAAGAGCTGATGCGATTCGCTGGCGAAGCGATTCAAGATCCTCGAAGCCCTCGCCCACGCTTTTTGCGAATTCATCGTTAACCTCAGGGAGCTTTTTCTCCTTGATCTCGCTGACCACCACCCTGAAGGGATATTCCTTGCCAGCCAAGTGGCTTATCTCATAGTCGGCAGGGAAGGAAATGGTGAACTCCTTCTCCTCCCCTTTATCCAACCCCTCCAATTGTTCCGAAAATCCGGGCACAGGAAAGGGCAGAGCCTTAAGCACCTGGTACTGAAGGTCTTTCCTATCCAAGAGAGAGCCATCCTCTAAGCTACCCTTTACATCTATGGTCACCAGGTCGCCAAACTGGATGGGTCGCTCCACTGGCTGCCAGGGGGCATGCTGGTAGCGAACCTGCTCGATAGCCTTCTCCATCTCCTCCTCAGCCACCTCCACAGGCTCCGGGTCGACTCTAATTTGGCGGTGGTTTCCCAATTCTACGGTGGGACGAAGCGGGACGGTGGCCTTAAAAATCACCGGATCGGTTTGGGTGATCTCGATTTCAGGCTGAGCGATGGCATCGATCCCCTGCTCCTCAACGGCCCGACTATAGAGCTGAGGAACCAGGCGCTCCACAGCCTCACCTAGGAGCGCCTCCTTGCCAAGGTAGCGCTCCAGCATCGCCCGAGGTGCCTTCCCCCTTCTAAACCCAGGGACATCGGCCCTCTTCACCAGATGACGATAGGCCTCCTCCAGGGAGCGCTCCACCTCCTCAGGCTCCGCCTCAACCTTAAGAACCACCTGGCTATTTTCAATTCTCTCTGAGGATACCTTCACCTTTCCCCCAAGAGATTATAGCATGAAAAAGAGCCCTCGTCCAAGAAGGTCATTCCTCGATCCATATATCCTTTAGAAAGGGGATCACCATAGGGGCAGGGAAGAAATCCTTCACATAAGGCTTGACCAGGAAATAGCCCCTGCCGAACCAGAGAGGAAGCCAGGGGGCATCATCGACGATGGTCTGCTCCACCTCCTGATACATCACCAGCCTGCTATCAACATCGCTTTCCACTCTTGCCTCCTCCAGCAATTGATCCACATCGGGATTGCTGTAGGCGGTATTGTTCTCCACGCTCTCGCTGTGGAAAAGGAGGTCCAAGAAATTCTCCGCATCGGGGTAGTCCGCCACCCAGCCAACCTCGAAGGCCTGAAAACTTTGCTCCCTCAGGTCATCGAGAAAGGTCTCCCACTCTACCGGCTCGATGGCCACCTCGACCCCAAGATTCTCCTGCCACATCCATGCTATCGCCTCAGTCGTTGGAGACACCGCAGCACAACTGCCCGGCACGGAGAGGATGATGGGGGGCAGGTCATCCCCGTAGCTTGACTCAGCGATAAGCTGTTGTGCCCTCGCCACATCGTAGCTCAAGCCCTCCAGCTCCTCGTCATAGCCGGGCATGCCCAGGGGGAGAATGCCATCCGCGGGCGAAACAGTATTTTTTAGCAATATCCCGACGATCTTTTCCTTGTCCACAGCATGGGAGAAGGCCTGGCGAACTTTGACCTCGTCGAAGGGGGGCATAGCGGTGTTGAAGCCGATATACCAAATGGAAAGCTCTGGGGCGATCGCCAGCTCCCTGTTTAGGGGGTTCGTGGGGTCAAGCACCCTTTCGATATTCGCTGCCCCTACTTGAGTTATGTCAATTTGCCCCTTCTCGTACATCATCATTGGGTTGCCGGTGAAGAGGAAGGTCACCCTTTCCAGCCTGGCAACGCCCCCATAAAAGTGCTCGTTTCGCTCCAGGATGATCCTCTCCCCCTCCCGCCACTCTCCAAGTTTGAAGGGACCGGTCCCATTGGGATTTTCCATCCAGTTCCCGCCGGACTCAACATTCTCCTCGTCCACAACGAGGGCAGTGGAGTGGGTTAGCTTAGCGAGGAAGTAGGCTTTGGGGGCGTCGATGGTAATCTCCAATGTCTTTTCGTCCCTCACGCTTATCCCGCTAACCTCCTCTGCCTCACTCCGCAGCCTCTCCTTGAAGCCAACGATGTCGCCAAGATAGGCCTCAGCCACTGGAGAACCCGTCTCAGGGTCAGCGGCACGCTCCAGGGAATACTTGAAATCGCTCGCCGTCACCTCCTTGCCATTATGGAATCTCACCCCGTCGCGGAGATGGAAGGTATAGGTCTTGCCATCGGCGCTAATATCCCAGCTCTCTGCAATATCTGGAACAACCTCAAGATCACCATTTAGGGTCACCAGCCCGCTAAATATCTCTATAATGTAGCTTGCCGAGGTGGTATCCGAGCTAAGGGCAGGGTCCAGGGTGGCGGGCTCAGTGCCAAATAGGATTAACTCCCTGACAGCGGGCATCCCCTTGCAACCGGGGACAGCTAAGGCAAGAAGAAAAACCATTATCAATAGGGCACTGGCAATCCTCCTTTTCGTGGGCATCTCCCCTCTAAAGCGACCGATTACACCCAGGCGATCACCTCCAAATAAAAGGTCCTATCGATCCCGTTCCCGAATCTACAGTGGTCTTCTCCCGCCATACACCTCTCTTGCTAGATAATCCTCAAAGGCCTTCCTCAGGATCCATTTCACCCAAACCCTCCTCCCGATTTCACCTTTTGCTCCACAACAGGCAGAGTGTCATTCACCGGGCGTTCTCGAAGTCAGCATTAGACCCTCCGCTTCCGCGCACTGAACAGCAGAATGGAACCGTACACCTGGGGTTGAAAGCTCTCAAAGCCGGCTTCGACCAAGTATTGTTCAAGCTCAGGGATCTCGAAGACGTGAATACCGTGGTCCTGCTGCATGTGCTCGCGGATGCGACGAAAGCGCAAGAGGCCCTTGTTGCCAGCTATACCGGTCGTCACCGCGAGTGGAGCCCCCTGCTTCATGGTACGGCCTATTTCGCGCAGCACCGACACCGTGTCGGCAAACAGGTTGAGTGCACCGCCACAGAGAGATGCATCGAACAGGGCGTCCAAGAACGGTATCGCCTCGGCCTTGGCGCGGGCAAAGTGCGCATTGGGGATATGGTCTCGTTTGACGTAAGCGACGCCCTGGCGCAGCATGCCCATGGAGATATCGATCCCATATACCGCCTTTGACTGGGATGCGGTTCGGCGACCCAGGGTTCCCGGGCCGCAGGCAACGTCCAGGATCAGCCCCTCCTCCATCTCCACCATTCCTGCGACAATGCGCAACAGCCCTTCGCGTGATGGGGTGCCGAGACCTCCGTAAAGATGCAGCACCAGCGGAGACCATAGCTGCGTCTCATAGATGCGCGCCAGCCGGTCGATGCCCTCTACACCACGGAGAACCGGGTTGGCGCTCTGAGTTAGGTCTTCCAAAATGAAATCAGGAATGCCGTCCACAATAGGGTAGCTAGCTTGACACACCTGACAACCAAGTGCCTCATCTTCCAGCCTTAGTACGCCCTTGCATGCGGGGCAAACGTAGATACTGAAGTCGAGTGCTAGGTTGCCGCAACTTGCTTCCGCTATCTCCATAGTCGATCGCTTTACTCCAGCCTCAGCCTGAGATGGAGCTCCCTAAGCTGCTCCTCCGATACCTCAGAGGGAGCATCGAACATTACATCCATAGCGCTCTGGTTCTTGGGGAAGGGGATGACCTCCCTGATGGTCTCCTCCCCGGCAAGGAGCATCACCACCCGATCTATCCCCGGGGCGATGCCGCCGTGGGGAGGGGCACCATACTCAAAGGCCTCGAGAAGATGCCCGAACCTCTGGTTGACCTCCTCCTCCCCATATCCCAATAGACGAAAGATCTTCTCCTGAAGCTGGCGCGTGTGGATCCTGATGCTGCCGCTGGAAAGCTCACACCCATTGCATACCAGGTCATAATGCTTGGCCTGCACCCTTTCCGGGGCGGTGTCCAGCAGGGGAACATCCTCATCTTTAGGTGCAGTGAAGGGGTGATGCATCGGCTCCCATCTTCCCTCCTCCTCGCTCCACTCCAGCAGGGGATAATCGAGAATGAAGCAAAAGGCGAGGAGGTTGGGGTCGGCAAGTTCGAGCCGACGAGCGACCTCGAGACGCAGCGCACCAAGCGCCCCCTCAACGACCTTAGATTTGGCAGCAACGATGAGAAGGAGGTCCCCTTCCCTGGCTTCGAACCTCATCGCCATCTCGTCGATTTGTTCCTTGGTCAAGAACCTGGCAGCAACGGACCTCGTCTGCTCCTCACCAAGGGGCAGGGTAACCAGCCCCTTTGCCCCGCGCTCCTGGACAAACTCGGTCAGCTCATCGAGCTGGCCCCTGGAGTAATGAGCGCAGCCCGGGGCGCAGATACCCTTCACCTTTCCCCCCTCCTGGAGGGCGGAGCGAAAGACGGTGAAATCGGATCGAGCCGCAATTTCCGAGAGATCCCTGATCTCCACACCGAAGCGCAGGTCAGGCTTGTCCGACCCGTAGCGCTCCATCGTATCGTGGTAGGAGAGGCGGGGGAAGGGCTTGAGCACCCTCATCGTGGGCTTCACATTTCCCACCAAGGCGGTGAAAAGCTCCTCCACGAGGCTCAGGATGTCCTCCTCCTCCACGAAGCTCATCTCCAGATCGAGCTGCGTGAACTCTGGCTGGCGGTCGGCGCGCAGGTCCTCGTCGCGGAAGCACCTCGCTATCTGAAAGTACTTCTCAAAGCCGGCCACCATGAGTAGCTGCTTCATCTGCTGGGGAGACTGTGGTAGGGCGTAGAACCTCCCAGGATGGATCCTGCTGGGCACCAGGTAGTCACGAGCCCCCTCAGGGGTGCTCTTGATCAGGATTGGGGTCTCGATCTCGATAAAACCCTTGGCATCGAGAAAATCGCGCATAAACTTTGTCACCCGGTGGCGGAGGATGATGTTATCCCTCATCCGGGGACGGCGCAGGTCGAGATAGCGATACCTGAGGCGAAGGTTTTCGTCCACTTCGACATCTTCATTGATATAAAAGGGAGGGGTCTTCGAGGGACTAAGGATCTCCACCCCCCGAGCGATAACCTCGACCTCCCCCGTAGCCAGCTTAGGATTCTCCGTTCCCGGGGGGCGCTTCGCCACCTCACCGACAACCTTCACCACATACTCGTGGCGCAGCTTTATGGCGACCTCATGCCCCTCCTTTGATAACTCAGGGTTGAACACCACCTGCACCAGACCCTCTCGATCCCTGAGGTCGATGAAAACAAGCCCCCCATGATCCCTCCTCCGATGCACCCAACCGGCAAGGGTCACCTTCTCACCCACATGATCTCTGGTTAGCTCTCCGCAACTATAGGTCTTAAGCATTCAAACCCCCGATCACCCATCGATTATAGACCATCGGATAGGGCTTTTCAATCCAAGCCTTCGTTGGGGCTAGCTAGCCCCTTTGAAGCGCCCAGCAAAAGGGGTATAATGTAAAGGGCATGCCGAAAGCAAAGACGATGGAGCTATTCCAAATAAGCGTTCGGGGCGTGGTTCAAGGGGTTGGCTTCCGACCCTTTGTTTATCAGCTGGCGACGAAACATAAGCTCAGCGGCTGGGTCTGTAACACCTCAGGCGATGTTAAGATCGAGGTCGAGGGGGAGAGGGAAGCCCTGGACCAATTCTTGGTTGAGTTGGAAAGCGAGGCTCCCCCTCTAGCCCGCATCGAGGGTATCATAGCTGCTAGCGCCCCGCCTCTAGGCTACACCCAGTTCGAAATACGCCACAGCATCGCTGAGGAGGGCAGGTATCAGCTAGTCTCCCCCGATATCGCTACCTGCGATGCCTGTAAGAGCGAGCTTCTTTCCCCTGAAGATCGGCGCTATCGCTACCCCTTCACCAATTGCACCAACTGCGGACCACGCTTCACCATTATCGAGGACATACCCTACGATCGCCCCAAGACCACGATGCGCCATTTCAGGATGTGCCCCCAATGCCAGCGGGAGTACGACGACCCCTTGGATCGCCGCTTTCATGCCCAGCCCAATGCCTGCCCCAAGTGCGGCCCTTCTCTCAAACTTATCGATGGCAAGGGTAAAACTATTGCCTCTGATGATGTCATTGCCACCGCCAGTAAACTCCTGAAGGAGGGAAAAATCCTCGCTATCAAGGGATTGGGTGGCTTTCACCTCGCCTGCGATGCTACCAATGAGGAAGCGATTCAGCTCTTGAGGGATAGAAAAAGGCGTCCCTTCAAGCCCCTGGCGATAATGTTAGCTACCCTAGATGAGGTAAAAGAGCATTGCTTTGTTTCCACTGAGGAGGAGAAGCTCCTCACCTCCGCGGAGTGCCCCATCCTGCTCTTGAGGTGGCAGGAGAATTCCTCCGTCTCCCGAAAAGTAGCCCCCGAGCTCAAGTACCTGGGCGTGATGCTGCCATATACCCCATTGCACCATGTCCTGCTCAGGGAGACAGGTCTGCCTCTGGTGATGACCAGCGGCAACATCAGCGAGGAGCCCATCGCTAAAGACAATGATGAGGCGCTGAGGAGGCTTCGAGGCATTGCCGACTTTTTCGTTCTTCACAATCGGGAAATTTATTCGCGGTATGACGATACTGTGGCTATCGTAGAAATCGGCAAGCCCCAGCTCGTCAGGCGAGCCCGGGGCTACGCCCCCTACCCCATCCACCTCCCCTTTAAGGCGAAGCAGGTTCTCGCCTGCGGTGCTGAGCTCAAAAACACCTTCTGCGCCACCAGGGAAGATCATGCCTTCATCAGCCAGCATATCGGCGACATGGAGAACCTGGAGACCCTGGAGCACTTTGAGAACACCATCGAGCTTTACAAAAAGCTTTTCCGTATCGAGCCC
>JAUXBC010000077.1 GCA_030619615.1 Dehalococcoidia bacterium | reverse complement strand
ACATCGTGATACTCATGTTTCCATACCATGTAGCATCCAGGGCAGGTCATCACCAGGCTCTTGGCACCTGTTTCCTTAACCCTCTCTATGTTATGCCTTATATACTTCTCCGCCCTCTCGCCCATCCCTCCCGCTATCAGCGGGAAGCCGCAACACCACTCCTCACCACCCAGAATAGTGTAGTCTACGCCCGCACAGTCCAGTATTTGAGCGAAAGCCCGGGCTGCCGGCTGAGTCATAGCAAAAAAGGAGGTAAGGCATCCAACAAAGTAGACTACTTCACCCCCCCTCTTTTCATTCAGATATTCCAACTTGGAGCTTTTGGTCCAGTTGGCCCTTTGATCGTTGGGTTTGGCAGCAATATTATTGCTCTCATTGATAACCTTTGTCAAGCCCTCCAGGCTCTCAATTTGGAAGCCGCTCTTCAGGAGATAGCTCCTCAAATCGAGCCACATTTGAGGCGATTTGATCTCGACGCTGCAGTCCACCCTGCACCTCCCGCACAGCGTGCACTGGAAAACCCTGTTTATGTATTCCTGGGTTATCCCTTCTTTCTTACGAGGTCGGTCGCGAAACAACTCCTTGGCCTTGAGGATCCTTCCCCTTGGGGTGGATGAAACCCATCCCAGATTGGTGGGGCAGGCCTTCATGCAATAACCACACTGGACACAAGAGGCGATTTCTTTGGCGAGGCCGCCTTCCTCAGCCCTTCCCACCCCAGCGGGAAATATCTTGTCCAGTATAGAGATAACCTGCATGGTGGGCTGGTATACCTTGGGCCTGAGAAACAGCGGCGGTTCGAGCCACATTCCCGGATTCAAGATGCCTTTGGGATCAAGCTCTCGCTTCCTCTTCCGTATCTCTTCGATCTTTTTCTCCGTGAACACTCGCTTCCTATAGGGAGTATTCCACACACCCAGGCCCCCCGCCGGTTTGCCCCCCAGCGATAGCGCCAAGTTGGAAATATCTCGGGGGGTGTGCAGGGAAAAGGCATACTCTATAGACCTTTTTTCATCTGTGGCCAGCATGGGCAGAAGATCGCACTCACTCTTAGATATGACGTGTCCCACAAGCCCGATGGTTCTCTTCCTGAGCCTCTCCAGGGCCGAGTAGAATTGTTTCAAACTATTTAGAGGTACAATTACACCGGCGGGAATTATGGTCGGAACCGCCCTCTTGATCCTGAGGATATTGAATCTCTGCTCCCATTCATGCTCCGCGCCCTCCCTCTCCCTCCCACTATACGAACCTATGAGCCTTCTTATCCCATCCCTGGCTGGTTCAATCTCCTCCCTCTTGCCGTCCCAGGTAGCCAGCAGGATACCGCTTCTGAGGCCGAAATCTGCCACCTGGTACCCCGAGGCTCTCAGCAAGTCAAGGTACTTGTGATCATGGATCTCCATGCTGTAGGGGCAAGGGACCATGTTGGCCAGGGGCTTAAGAACCTCGAAGAGGTTTTCGATATCATCGAAATAGATAAGGTGGTGGGAGGTTGATTCCGGGATAGGTCGAACCTTGAGGACAACTCTGGTCACTATTCCAAGTATCCCCTCGGTCTTGAAGAACCCCTCAAGCCCCTCCCCACACTTATACTCTTTGATGTCGCCATCGGGGAGTACTATCTGGGCAGAAAGGAGTTGGTCAAAGACGGGGCCATATCTCAAGCTGCCGATGCCGCAACCGCTGGTCATTATCCACCCCCCCACTGTAGCCGACTTAGCACTAGAGGGGTAGCTCCTGACAGCGAAGCCATGCCCGTTTAACCTTCGGTTCAACTCCCACCAAGTAATACCGGCCTCGGCGGTCACTGTTTCTCTTTGCCTATCTACCTCAACCACGCGGGACAGATCTAGCAAGTCCAACACAACCCCACCCCTCTTGGGCACCGACCCAAGGAGGCCGGAGGAGCCTCCACCCCGGGGCACTATCGGTATGTTGTGCCGGGAGCAGTAGCCGACCACAGCCGAAACCTCTTCCGCTGTCTCTGGTTTAGCTACAGCAGAAGGCATGGTCTTGAACAAGCGCTTCAACTCCTTCCGCAGGGGGAGCAGGTCGCTTGTATAGAACGATCGCTCAAACTGGCTGGTGGTTACCCGCTCTCCAAGTATCTTTGCTAGGTCCCTCGCCAGATCTTCCTCTTTCACAATTTCACTCCGCTTGATTCAATACCCTGTTCCTCTTTTTTATCTTTGCGTAAAGCTGGGCGGCGTGGAAGGAGCTTCTCACCAGCGGGGCGGAGACAACATCGGCAAACCCCATGTCCCTGCCCATCTTTTCATATTCCGAAAACTCCTCGGGGGGAAGATACCTGACCACAGGGTGGTGGCTGGAGGACGGCTGCAGGTACTGGCCCATGGTGAGCAGGTCGCACTCCACTCCCCTCAGGTCCTCCATCACCCCTACTATCTCGTCTCGTCTCTCTCCCAGACCGAGCATCAAACCGGATTTGGTGACCATCAGGGAATCGAGCTTCCTAACCAGAGAAAGAAGGTTCAATGAACGGCGATAATCCGCTTGCGGCCTCACCTCTGGATAAAGGCGTGGCACTGTCTCCAGATTGTGGTTTATGACCTCTGGCCGCGCCTCCACCACCACCTTGAGGGATTCCAGGGAGCCTCGGAAGTCTGGGATAAGGACTTCAACGGTGAGATCCTTCCTCTTGCCCTTCAACGCCAGGATGGTCTTGGCAAACTGGGATGCACCGCCGTCAGGAAGGTCGTCCCTGGTCACCGAGGTGATGACCACATGCCTCAGACCCAGCTTCTCCACCGCCTCCAGGAGATGTTCTGGCTCCTTTTCATCGACAGGAGAGGGGAGGCCCTTCTTTACCGCACAGAAGGTGCAGTGCCTAGTGCAGACGTCGCCCAGGATCAGGAAGGTTGCCGTCCCCTGGGCGAAGCAATCCCCCAGGTTTGGGCAGAGGGCACTCTCGCAGATGGTATGTAGATTAAGGCCACCCAGAAGCCTCTCCATACCCAACAGGAGCCTTGCATCCGGTATTTTCTTTTTGAACCAGGGAGGGAGCCTTCCTTTCACCAGTGGCTCCTCAACGATGTATTTGACACCCATTCAATACGGGTATCGAAGACCTCCGAAAAATGCTCGGTCACTTTCCCTATTACCAGCTCCATCGGCACATCCTGGGAGAGAAGCTTGGAAATGGACGTTACCCTTTTGCCGGAAATACCGCACGGGTTTATTAGCGAGAAGCTTTCCAGGTTCGAGTTTACATTCAGGGCAACCCCATGCATGGTGACCCACTTCTTAATGCTGACCCCTATGGCGGCGATCTCCTCGTTTCCCACCCAGACCCCCACATTGTTCGCATCCTTGCGGGCCTTTATTGAAAGATCAGCCAGCGTCCTTATAATGACCTCCTCCAGGTCACAGACATACTTATGAATATCTTTCCCCCTTCTTCTAAGATCGATGACAGGATAGGCGACGAGCTGGCCAGGGCCGTGATAGGTGATGTCTCCCCCCCTGTCGGTGAAAAAGAGGGATATACCCTGTCTTGCAAGTTCTTCCTTAGGAACGAGGAGATTCTCCACCTTGCCAGACTTACCGATGGTAAAGGTAGGGTAATGCTCCAGAAGAAGGAGTGTATCTGGAATCTGTCCCTCTATCCTTTGGCGTACCAGCCTTCTTTGCAGATGATAGGCCTCGCCATACTCAACCAGCCCAAGCTGATGAACCGCACACAACATCTTTTTATC
>JAUXBC010000042.1 GCA_030619615.1 Dehalococcoidia bacterium | reverse complement strand
GATGGTATCGAGGGCGATGGCGGTCTTGCCGGTGGAGCGATCGCCGATGATCAGCTCCCGCTGTCCCCGCCCGATGGGGATCATGCTGTCGATAGCCTTGATCCCGGTATGAACCGGGGTATCCACAGACTTGCGGAGCACGACATTAGGGGCAACTCGCTCTACGGGGCGGGTCTTTTCATACCTTATCGACCCCTTGCCGTCGAGGGGTTGCCCCAGGGGGTCTACCACCCTGCCCACAAGGGCATCCCCTACGGGGACCTCGGCGATCCTTCCCGTACAGCGCACCTCATCCCCCTCCTTGATCTCGGCGTAGTCACCGAGGATCACCGCGCCCACGCTATCCTCCTCCAGGTTAAGGGCGATACCTATGACGCCATTGGGAAACTGAAGTAACTCGTTATACTTGGCCCCAGCCAGCCCGTGAATGCGAGCAATGCCATCGCCCGCCGAGACCACAGTGCCCACATCCACCATGGTTACCGTAGTGCCAAACTGCTCGATTTGCTGTCTGATGATAGAAGCGATGTCTTCACCACGAGCCATCTAATTCACCTCCGGCTTATCTACCGATCAGGCTCTCCCTCAGGGAGAGAAGCCTGCTCTTAGTGCTTCCATCGATGAGCTTATCGCCAACCCTGGCGACAAGGCCACCGATGAGGGAGGGGTCAACCCTTGCGCTGAGCACGATCTCCTTGCCCACTATGTCGCCCAGTCTGTGAATCACCTTATCCTTTTCCTCCTCATCGAGGGGGACTGCCGTAGCCACCTCGGCATGGGCAATGCCCCGATGATCATCGACCAGGCGCTCGTACTCAATAACTATGTCCTCCACAATCCTCAGTCTTCCCTTGGCCACCAGGAGGTAAGCCAGGTTCATTGCCAGCGGGGTTACCCCCTCCAGTCGCTGGCTCAAGATCCTCGCCTTTTCGCTGAAGGGAATCTTGGGGCTCTCCAGCAAGGGGTAAAGCAGGGGGTCTTTTATGGCTTTGGCGATCCTCTCCAGGTCCCCTCGCCATCCCTCCAGCTCATTCCGCTCCAAAGCGATCTGAAAGGCAGCCTGGGCATGCCTTCTTGCAGAAGCAGCTCTCGCCATCCTATTATCCCTTCCCTTTGGGACCCTCCTCAAGAACCTCGTCGATAAGCCTTCGATGCCTCTCTTTATCCAGGGTCTCGTTGATCACCTTCTCCGCGGCCAGTATCGCCAGCTCAACAAACTGGCGGCGTAAATCCTCGATAGCCTCATCCCTCTCCCTATCGATCTCAACACGACCCCTTGCCATGATCGATTCTGCCTCTCGACGAGCCTCCAGGCGCGCCTCCTCCTTAACCCGCTCCCCCATCTGCCCCGCTTGAGCCATTACAGTCTGCCCCTCCCTGCGGGCAGCCTCCAGCTGCTCTCTGACCCGCTCCTCCGTCTCAGCCATCTGCTGTTTGATCTGCTCCGCTTGATCCATGCTCAGCTTGATCCTGTGGGAGCGCTCATCGAGCATCCTCCGAATGGGCTTATAGGCAATGAAGTAAAGGAGGGCGAAAAGGAGGACGAAATTTATGATCTGCCCAAGCAGGCCCTGCCAACTAATGCCAAGACCCTCCATTTTGAACTCCTTCTCTCACAACCATTTAAAGAAATGCCGCGACAATCACCGCTATGACAAGAAATATCCCGAGGATTGCCGCTGAAACAATGATCGCGATAAAAAGCGGTAGACCTTCCTCTTGCATAATGGTGCTCCTTTTTGAGCCTTAGACCCCTATTCCCATGGCAAGGATAATCGCTATTATCAAGGCATAGATAGCCACTGCTTCGGCGAAGGCAATGGCCAGGATCATGTTGGTCATGATGGCACCCCGGGCCTCTGGGTTCCTTCCCAGCGCCTGCATCGCTCCATAGCCCAAAATCCCAATGGCAAGCCCAGGCCCTAAAGAGCCTAAGCCGATAGCTAAGGCTGCGGCAAACAGCCTCATTGCTTCCGCTTCCATTCCATATCTCCTTTCATATTTTCTACTCCTGCTCTGCACCGTGAGGTCTAACCGCGATGGTAGCGAATACCAAGGTCAGCCCCCCGAAGATGAGCGCTTGGACAAAGCCAAGGAGCATCTCCAGCCCATAGAAGGGAACGGCAACAACCCAAGGGATGAGAAACATTATCATCAGAAGTAGCACCATGCCCGCAGTCATGTTGCCGAAGAGACGAAAGGTGAAGCTGATGATACGGACAAATTCGCTGATGGCTTCCAGAGCACCAACGAATATATCTATAAACCCGGTGAACAGCCCGCTCAGCCCACTACGAACCTTGCCCCTAACTAACTGGCCAATACTATGGAATAACTGACCTACCCTGATAAACTTGCTCCCGTAATGGCGAAAGCCAAGGGCCCTGATGCCACAATACTGGACAAAGATAAAGGAGATAACGGCCAAAGCCAGGGGGAAGTTGATGTCGGTATTTGCTTTACGTAGCAGAGGTGCACCTTCATGCCCGGCGAGGATGGTATCGAAGCCGGGAAGCAGTGAGATGAAAGCAGCCATGATGACATAAAGGAAGATGGTGGCGATTACCGGGAAGAAGCGGCGAGCATTTTCCTCACCTGCTACCCCCTCCACAAAATTGTATAAGGCTTCATAGACTGTCTCCATCGCATTTTGCCATCCCTTGGGAATCAGCTTCATCTTTCGTGTGCCAAAGTAGAACATTGCCACCAACACTACAATGGTAATCCAGGAGGCGAGGAGGGTGTTATAAATAGGGAAACCGCCGATATGGAAAATCGCCTCAGCCGGGAGGACAACATGGGGCCTGGGCATGGGGAAGAGGAGGCTACCAATTATGAGAAGCACAAAGAGGCCAAGGGTTATAATTATTATCCGGCCCCGCAAGCCAATTCTAGCCACTAGCTATCCCCCTTGCCTTTCCCTCGCCCCAGGGTTGGGAGAAGCATGCGGTAGGTGCCGTAGAAGGCGGCAAAGAGCCCAAAGCCAAGCCCAACCAGGGTAAACAGAGGGCTGATACCAACCTTCCCGTCAAGCCATACCCCTAGAACCACCCCCAGAATAATACAGCCGGCGATCCAAAAGCCGATGCCGCTAAGCCTCAGCGCCGCCGCCCAACGATTCACCACCAACCCCCTGCAATATTCGCCAGCCCAGTATATCATACGACGTTCTCCTTGGGCAACCCCTGCCCCAAACAATAAAACCCCCCGACATGTCGGGGGGTTATGTCAAATTCTACCTTCGATCTTGCGAAAACTGGCTCTACTGCCTATTCCTTGGAGAAAAGGCGGGAGAAGTCTCCATCGAAGTCTCTAAGGAAGTTATGGACGTCCAGCACGTCATCGGCGACCACTACGACAAGGGGGCAGAACCTAGCATACTCCTCTTCAGTAAGGTCGGTAACCAACTCGGGGAGCCTCCCCTCGTTAATCACGGCAGCCATTAAACCCTGACTGCGACAAGCAGGGCAAAAGACGCTGAGGAACCAGAGGTCATCACGGTGACCAAGGATTCTTACGTTGCTCCCCTCGTAGTGATGACCACAAACCCCACACTTTATTGTCGTTATCAACCTCTTGATGAATTGCTCGTCCATTGCCCACCTCCAAAGAGGCTGCCGCCCGTTACGATTTCCCCTTATCCAGATCCTCCATGTTCAGGGTATCGATGAAATCAACGAAGGCAGACATCCTCCTCATCTCCTCCTCACCGACCTTCCCCTTGCCACGGCCTTCATCCACGGAAGGGAGCGGCTTGCCACTCTCCTTATCAAGCAATATGCCCGCTTTATCCAATACCGACTCCTCGGTGTAGATCGGCACCTTGGCCCTCACCGCAAGGGCGATGGCATCGCTGGGACGGGAATCGATCTCCATATTCTCGCCATTGGCCAGGAGAAGGATTTTAGCAAAGAAGGTGTCGTTTCGCAGGTCACAGACAACGATGGAGGTGACCGTAGCCCCGAGGGTATCGATGACGTTGCGCAGCAGGTCATGGGTCAACGGTCGGGGGACGGCGACATCCTGCAACTTTACCGCTATAGAATCCGCCTCCGCAGGGCCGATCCAAATAGGGAGATAGCGCTCCGCATCCTTCTCCTTAAGGATCACCACACGCTGATAGTTCATCAGGCTCATTCGAATGCTATCAATTGTCATCTCCCTCATTGCTACCTCCCTGTCGCTTCTCAGCTAGCACTATTCTATCTTATATGATTGCCAATGTCAATATAAATCTCACGTCTTGGAGCAATTCTTCAAGTTACCCTCCCCTAGATTGAAAGCCCTTGACCCTGCGCTCAAAAACGCCCCGCTCCAAAAGTACGCGGCGGTGGCACTTCTGGCACTTGATCCCGATGTCGGCGCCCACCCTGATCACCTGCCACTGGTCGCTACCACAGGGGTGCTTCTTCTTGAGCCTCACTATGTCGCCAATCTTTATCTCCACAGCCTAGGGAGCCTCCCCTTGGGATGCAGCCAGGTAGAGGTTGATCTGATCCCGTAGATTCAGTGCAGCCTCCCTTGCCGCCGCAGCGAAGTCTTCCCCCTTGGAGGCATAGATGATCCTCCTTGAGGAGCTGATAATCGCTTTTTCGCCCTTAGCGTCAACACCATAGCGAACGGCGCTGGCTAAATCGCCCCCCTGAGCGCCAATGCCTGGAATCAACAGGGGCATCTCAGGGCAGATCTGGCGCACCCGCCTCAGTTCCTCTGGATAGGTGGCACCAACCACCAACCCCAGATTTCCATAAAGGTTCCACTCCCTGGCCCTCTGGGCAACCAGCTCAAAGAGGGGCCTAGAGGTCTCGGTCAGGGTCAAGGCTTGGAAATGGGCTGAGCCCACATTGGAGGTGCGGCAAAGAATGAACACCCCCTTTTCCTTGTACTCTATGAAGGGCTCCAGGGAGTCGTAGCCCAGATAGGGGTTTACTGTTGCCGCATCAAAGCCGAGGGTCTCAAAGAGAGCCCTAGCATAGGCCCGAGCGGTGCTGCCGATGTCGCCCCGCTTGGCATCCCCGATGATCGGGATCCCCTTCGGAATATAAGCCACCGTCCTCTCCAGCGCCTTGAGCCCCTCTATTCCCAGGGCCTCGTAAAAGGCAAGGTTGGGCTTATAGGCGCGTACCAGGTCCGAGGTGGCATCGATGATCGCCCTGTTAAACTGGAATACATCCACCTTTGGCATTAGCTCCGGGTCGGGGTCGAGTCCAATGCAAAGGAGGCTCCTGTTGCTGCGGGCGGCCTGAAGTAGCTTCTCTAAAAAGTTCATCGTCCCATGGCGATAATACCGCTCAGCCAAGTTGGCGTCAAGCCGCCTTGAACAATTGCCCCCGCTGTGCTATGATGCGCTGGGATATGCTGGAGTGCGAGCTTTCTGTTCAAATCGATCAGCCCTTCCAGGGATGCGTCGATGGTGAGTGGCTAAGGCGAGTGGTTGAGGAGACCCTCGCCATGGAGGGGGTGAGCTCCCCTGTTGAGCTGGGATTGGTGATTACCGACGCTGAGACGATGCGCCAGCTCAACAAAAGCTACCGGGGTAGGGATGAGGCCACCGATGTGCTCTCCTTCGCCCTCCTCGAAGATTTGGAGGCTACCCCCTTTATGAACCCTCCCGATGGCGTGCTTCATCTTGGCGAGGTGATCCTTTGCTATCCCCAGGCGGCACTTCAGGCGGAGGAGCACCACCATCCCGTTGAGCGGGAGCTTGCCCTCCTGGTGATCCATGGTGTGCTTCATCTTTTGGGTCATGATGATGAGGAGCCTGAGGCTGAAGCGAAGATGAGGGCCAGAGAGGAAAGGGTATTGGGTGAGCTGAAACATGATGGGCTACTATGAGTTACCCCCCTTCAGACCTCCCAACGAGGCTTATAGCCTGCTGATCAGGGCAACCAGAAATTGCTCCTGGAATAACTGCGAGTTTTGCAGCATGTATAAGGGTTCCAAATTGGAGATAAGAGCGGTGGAAGAGGTGAAGCAGGATATACTAACGATGAAAAGTGTTGCTGATGATATAAATGAATGGGCCTGGAAGAATGGATATGGCGACCGGGTGGGTACGGTGGCCAGAGCTAATGGAATCCTCTGGCTTGATGAAGGGGTGGTCAAAAACGTCTTCATCGGGGACTCCAATAGCATCATCATGAAAACGGAGGACTTTGCTGAGATCATCGGTTTCCTTTATGAAACCTTCCCCACCCTGGAGAGGATTACCAGCTACGCGCGGGCAAAAACCGTGGTCAAGAAAAGGGCGGAGGAGCTGAGAACGCTCAGGGAGGCTGGCCTCACCAGGCTGCATGTAGGACTGGAAACGGGCGACGATGAACTCTTGGGATATGTGCGGAAGGGTGCCACCGCCGAGGAGATGATCTTGGGGGGGAGGAAGGCTATCGAGGCGGGATTTGAGCTCTCGGAGTATGTGATGCCCGGACTTGGGGGGAGGGAGCGATGGGAGCAGCACGCTCGGGGAACGGCAAGGGTTCTAAATGAGATAAATCCCCATTTCATTCGCCTCAGAACCTTGGGGCTGGCCCCAAGCACCCCCCTCTATGAGAAGAACCAGCGAGGGGAGTTCACCTTGCAGTCCTTGGAAGGGCTCCTCATCGAGGTGCGCACCCTGATCGAAGATCTCAAGGTGACATCGCAGGTTGTGTGCAGCGATTTCTCTGGGAACTTCTATTTAATGGCTGTGGACGGCAAGCTCCCTGAGGATAAAGATAGGATGTTGAGATCCATAGATGTCACTTTGG
>JAUXBC010000004.1 GCA_030619615.1 Dehalococcoidia bacterium | reverse complement strand
CTATCGTAGCTAAGTCCATATGCCTCCGGATACCCCTATCCTATTTATACCGCCTCACCTCAAACCTGTAGAGCTTCACCGGCTCGTCGGGCATGATGCCCGCCTTGGAGCGGCAGATGTCCATCTGGTCCTCCACCGTGTTCACTCCCTCAAGGTCGGGGAGAAGTAGCCCCCTTCTCCCGCCACACTCCACGATGACGCCGTATCTCTGAGGGTCGAGGTCGCTCTTGCTCTCCACAGGCTCGGGCCTGGTGAGGATATCGACGCTATAATCGAGGTCGGAAAGCTCGGCGGGGGTCACTGGGGGGAAGCGGGGGTCGCGGGTCGCCGAGCTTATGGCGTTGGTGACTATCTCCTCGGCGACGTTGGCCTTCACCGGCTCGAAGGTGCCGATGCAGCCCCTGAGCATGCCACGCACCTTCAGGGATACGAAAACGCCAGCCCGCTCCCTCATCTCAGGGGTGAACTCCCTGGGAGTAGGGACCTTTCCAGCGTGGACGTAGCTTTCCACCGTCTCCTTCGCCAGGCGCACCAGGGGGTGCGTTGGATTCCCCACCTCGAAGGAGGCAACGAGGTAGCCGACGCCGAAGGGCCCTTCATAGGAGAGCACCTCCGATTTCAGGGCGAGGCCCTCAAGGGCGCCCAATAGGATGACGATGGAGCGCAGCCCGCACTCACCGGCGTGCTCGACAAGCTCCTCGTTCAGGGTCATGATCGCCTTGACATCATAGGCCTCGATGGCGGCGGTGAGCTTCTCATCGAAGACCTGCCCGTCGGGGTGGTAGCCCGCAGGGGCGCTTGGAATCAGACGATGGGAGAGATCGCCGCTGGCGATAATGGCGACCCGCTTCCCGATCTTTTCGGCAGCCCGCCTCATCGCCTGTCCGAAGGCGAAGTGGGCCTCCAGGGGGAGCCAGGAGAAGGTCAGGGGCACCAGGGTGGCACCTTCCATCCCTTTGACCAGGAAATAGATGGGAACGAGGACGCCATGATCCAGCTCGTATGCCCTCTCGCCAATGGAGCGCAGCGGGATGTTGGCTGCCTTCGCCTCCTCCTCCAGGGCGGCGACCGCCTCAAGGTCGTTGTCGAAGTAGTAGTCGGGGCCCCTCGCCCCCCAGCTACGCATATTCCCCTGGGAGGACTTCGCCGTCGCTACCCCCATAGCGTTGTGATAATAAGCGCCATGGGGGCTTATCACGAAAACGGTCTCCGGGCGATGGTGAGCAAGCTTCTCGGTGAGCCTTTCCATCGCCTCTGTTGTTGCCGAGATCTCCCGCTCCCTCCCGCCACCGACGTCTGGGACAAGGAGCGGGGGATGAGGAACAATGCATCCGAAAACAATCCCTGCCATCTGGCACCTCCGAACTAGCCCCTCATGTTAAGATCGGCGCCGCAAAACTTGCACCTGGAATCCTTGAGACCCACGATATCGATATGATAGCCTATCCTGCCTATGATCAGATTGCCACAGGAGTAACAGACGGTGTTCTCATTGCCGTGACCGGGGACATTCCCCGTATAAACGAAGCGAAGCCCCACCCTGTGGCCGATGGCACAGGCACGCTCCAGAGTGGCTATCGGGGTGGGCGTTAGATGGAGCATTTGGTGCTGAGGGTGGAAGCGGGTTACATGCCAGGGGGTCAGCTCACCCAGTTTATCGCGAATCCAGATAGCGATGCCCTCAAGCTGCTCATCGTCATCGTTCATGGTGGGGATAATGTTGCTGACTATCTCAATGTGCATCCCCCACTTCTGCTGCGCCCTCTCAGTTACCTCAAGAACGCCCTGCCATCGAGAGACCTTAGCCAGCTCGCGGTAGAAGGTGTCGGAGAAGCCTTTTACATCCACCCGGTAGGCATCGAGGTAAGGTCCGATGGTGTCCAAAGCCTCCGGGGTAAGGTAGCCATTGGTCACGTAGACGGTATAGAGATTATCCTCCTTGGCCAGCTTTGCCCCATCAAGGGTGTATTCCAACCAGATGGCGGGCTCGTTATAGGTCCAGGCGATGCCCTGGCAGTGCTGCCGCTTTGTCCGCTCGATGGAGGCCTCAGGGGAGAGGGTCGTTGAGTCTCGCTCCAAAAACGAAGGGTCGCTCCATGATATCTGCCAGTTCTGACAGTGTTTGCAGTGAAAATTGCAGCCCCAGGTGCCTAAGGAGAAGACCTGGGTTCCGGGGAAGAAGTGGAAGAGGGGCTTCTTCTCGATGGGGTCCACCGCCAGCGATGATACCTCAGCATAGTTCAATGCGTAGAGGATGCCATCGATGTTGCGGCGCATCCTGCAAACGCCAAGCTTGCCCGGACCGATAGCGCATCGCCACTGGCAAACGTGGCACTTCACCCTGGATCCGGGGAGTTTGTCATAAAGCAAAGCCTCATGCATCTCCGTTACCCCCCGTATTCTAGCACATCTATGGTAACACGCAACCCTGCCTCCACTTGACTGACCCAACCCAAGCTGATAGACTGACTATAGAACCAAGGGGTGGAGGCATGACCACATTAAAAGACAAGGCCGCCATAGTAGGCATCGGCGAGACGGAATACTCCAGGAATTCCGGGATGAGCAGCCTGGGGCTTTTGCTTCAAGCAGCGAAGAGGGCCATGGAAGACTCAGGGCTAACCCCTAAGGATATTGACGGTGTGGTACCGGGCTTTATGGGTATCACCGCAGAGGACTTGATAAGCAACTTTGGCTTGGCAGACCTGAGGTATACCACCACGGTGCACATGGGAGGGGCCAGCGCCGTAGCCTCGCTGCAAACTGCTGCCATGGCTATCGCCACGGGAATTGCTCATAATGTAGTTTGTCTCATCGGCTGGAATGGCTCCTCAGGGATGCGGGCTAGCGCCGTTGGCGCGCGAGTGGAGACTATACCCACCATGCCCATGATGTCCAATTTGCGGGAATTTGAGATGCCCTTTGGTTCCTTTGTCCCCGCCCATTGGTTTGCCCCGCTGGCTCGCAGGCATATGCATGAGTATGGTACCACCAGTCGACAGTTTGGTGCGGTAGCGGTGGCTATGCGCAAGCACGCCGTGTTGAACGAAAAGGCGATGATGAAGAACCCGATCACTATTGAAGACCACCAAATCTCCAGAATGATCGTCGATCCCTTCCGCCTCCTCGATTGCTGTTTGCAAAGCGATGGTGCAGCCGCTGTGGTGGTGACCTCTGCGAAGAGGGCAAAGGATATGAGGCACCGCCCCGTCTATATCATGGGCATTGCCGAAGGTCATCCTGACTCCCCAGATCAAATTCCCAATCGGCCTGTTTTCACCGAAGTCGGGGCCAAAAAAGCAGCCCCCCATGCCTTTGCCATGGCTGGTGTTACCCCTAAGGACATCGATGTCGCCGAGGTCTACGATTGCTTTACCTGGGTTGTCATTTGCCAGTTGGAAGACCTGGGATTCTGCAAGAAGGGAGAGGGTGGTCCCTTCGTCGAGGGGGGACGCATCGAGCTAGGGGGAGAGCTCCCCGTGAATACCCATGGTGGCCTCCTCTCTCAGGCTCATATACTGGGCATGAACCACGTGGTGGAGGCGGTGAGGCAATTGAGGGGTGATGCCGGCGCTGCTCAGGTTAAGAACGCTGAGATCGCCCTGGTCAGTGGTTTTGGCGACCTTGGTGACGGCTCTGTGGTGATATTGAGGAGGTGAGGGGATGTACAAGAAACCACTTCCTGGACCCACGCTGGAGTCAAAGGAGTTTTGGGAGGGGTGCAAGAGGCACGAGCTCCTCATTCAGCGATGCCGGGACTGTGGCAGCTATCGGCACTACCCTCGCCTGTTATGCCCCAAGTGCAATTCCGAAAACACAGAATGGGTCAAGGTTAGTGGAAAGGGGCAGGTATACACTTGGGCGGTTGCGGTGCAACCTTTCCACCCTGGTTTTGCAGAGGATGTCCCTTACGCTATGGTGATTGTGGAGCTGGAGGAGGGGGTGCGCCTGATGACCAATATAGTGGACTCTAGGCCAGAGGACCTATATATAGGGATGCCTGTGAAGGTGGTCTTTGACGATGTTACTGAGGAGGTGACGCTGCCCAAGTTCAAGCGCGCCAGGAAACGAAAATGATCGTCATCGGTCTTACCGGGGGGATTCTCACTGGCAAGAGCACGGTATCTGGAATGCTTGCCCAGAGGGGGGCCGTGATCATTGATGCCGATAAGATCGGCCATGAGGCCTATAAACCTCATACCGAAACCTGGCAACAGGTGATTGAGACCTTCGGAAGGGGGATCCTAAAAGAGAACGGGGAGATAGATCGAAAAAAGCTAGGGGAGATCGTTTTCAACAATCCCCAGGCCCTCGCCCGACTGAATGAGATAATGCACCCCCAGATGCATTCAATGATGAGGGAGGAGATCGAGAGGCTTAGAGGTGAGGGGGTGGAGATGGTGGTTCTGGAGGCCGCCGTCCTCATCGAGGCAAATTGGACCGATCTTGTGGACGAGGTCTGGGTTACCGTAGCCCCTGAGGAGACAGCGGTCAAGCGCCTTCAAAATAGGGGTGGGTTGACGAAGGACGAGGCGAGGGCTCGCATTGGCTCCCAGCTCTCCTCGGAGGAGAGGGCGAAGCACGCCGATGTAATCATCGATACCGATTGCGAACTAGCTGAGGTCGAAGCCAGGGTGGAGGAGCTCTGGCAAAGGCTTCACGCTCACAATAAGGGGGTAGCATAGGATGAGTGCTCAGGGCGCAAGGACGATTTATAAGGAGCATATGATCGAGGAGTATGTGGTAAGGGAGGAGCCCTACTACTTGCCCCTTAGCGATGAGGTTGAGGTTTTCGAGGCTGCCTATGCCCAGAAGATACCGGTTCTGCTAAAGGGGCCAACAGGATGTGGCAAGACCAGATTTGTGGAACACATGGCCTACAGGCTGGGCAGACCTCTTACCATAGTGAAACCCCGCAGCAAACAGGGGCTCACTGAGGGGGGCATACCGCTGGTCACCGTTGCCTGCCACGAGGATCTGAGCGCCACCGATCTGGTAGGAAGATACCTCCTGGAAGGGGAATCCACTAAGTGGATCGACGGGCCATTGACCAGGGCGGTGAAATCGGGGGCTATCTGCTACCTCGATGAGATCGTGGAGGCAAGAAAGGATACCACGGTTCTCATCCACCCCCTTACCGACCATCGCAGAATCCTTCCCGTGGAGAAGAAGGGGCAGGTTATTGAGGCCAGCGGAAATTTCCTCCTCGTAATCTCCTACAACCCTGGTTATCAGAGTGCCCTCAAGGACCTTAAACATAGCACCCGGCAGAGGTTCATCGCCATCGAGTTTGGCTATCCCACCCGGGAGGAGGAGAGAGAGATCATCGAGCATGAGAGCGAGGTCTCCCCAGAGATCGCTTGGGAGCTGGCCAAGCTCGGGGAAAAGGTGAGGAATCTTAAGGAGCATGGCCTTGAAGAGGGGGTCTCAACCCGCCTCTTGATCTATGCCGCCAAGCTCATCGGAGAAGGCATCCCGCCACGGCGCGCCTGTCATGTGGCCATCGTATGGGCTCTAACCGACGATGCCGAGGTGCAGCGAAGCATTGAGGAAGTTGTTTCCACCATCTTTGAATAGGCATCCCTTTGGGGTTATTAGTGCATAGTGTAATAAAACCCTTTCTGGAACCTAAATCGGTGGCCATTATTGGGGTTTCAAGGGTTACCGGTCAAGGCTCCTTCAACATTCTGGAGAATCTGGTAAACGCTGGTTTCTCAGGGAAGCTCTACCCGGTAAATCCCTATGCCGATGAGATTCTGGGGATGAGAGCCTACCCCAGCATAAAGGATGTGCCAGAGGATATCGACCTCGCCATAATATCAACCTCCCGCTCAGTGGTCCCCAGCGTCGTCCAGGAGTGCACCCAGAAAGGAATAAAGGCCATCATGATAATTACTCAGGGTTTTGCCGATGCCGACCAGGAGGGCAAGGAGCTTCAGGAGGAGATTGTGAGAATCGCTGGCGAGGGCGGGGCGAGGATATTGGGACCCAACACCTTCGGAGCTGCCAATGCCTTTAACCGATTTAGCTCAGCCTTTATAGCAACGGAAATGGAGAGGGTTCCCATTGGGGTTATCTCTCAGACAGGGTTCTTCTTTATCGGGCTTCCAAAGTTTAGCCTGGTGGGAAAAGCTATCGATCTGGGCAATACCTGTGACATTGATTTCGCCGACGCGCTGGAGTATTTTGAGGATGACCCGGAGATCAGGTTGATAATCCTGCACATCGAAGGGGTGAGGGAGGGCAGAAGATTTATGGAGGTGGCAAGGCGGGTGGCGAAGAAAAAGCCGATACTCGCTTTGAAGGCAGGGAAAAGCGCCGAGGGAGCTAGGGCAGCCCAATCTCACACAGGCACCTTGGTGGGTAGAGACGAGGTTTACAATGCCCTCTTTAAGCAGTGTGGCGTGATTCGGGTGAGCGATGTCGATGAACTTCATGACCTCTCTAAGGCCTTCTTGCGCCTGCCCTTGATAAAGGGGAGGGGGATCGGGGTAATCACCGTCACCGGTGGTGCCGGGATCATGGCTATCGATACTTTTGAGAGGCATAATCTCCATCCGGCCAAACTATCCCCAGAGACCTTAAGGAAAATCGGCGCTCTGGCCCCATCGTGGCAGAGGCTGGATAATCCCGCCGATATTTGGCCGGCTGCCATGATCGCAGGGCACCCCTTTGAAGAGGTGTTCAGCACCACCCTGGAGGCCTTCTTAACGGATCGAAATGTCCACGGCGTTGTCCTGATCTTTGCCGGCTTTTCCTTAGAAGCCAGCATCGACCCTACGGAGAGCATCCTCCAGGTCGCCGATAAGTTCAAGGAAAAGCCTATCCTTTGCTGGCTATACGGACTGGAGCCGGAGCAGATGGCGAGTAGACTGGAGGAAATGGGGGGAATAGTTGTTTACCCTACCCTAGACCGGGCGGCAAGGGCCCTTTCCCGGCTCAACGACTATCTGGAATGTTTGACCTATCAGGAATAGACCTATCTGAGAGAATCCTTCTCAGGTTCTGGGAACTCGAGAGGAAGGACAAACAGTTCGAAAAGATGAAGGAAAGAATCAGACGGATACTCTCCCAAAGAGAGAAGCAGAATATTATCGCCACCGATGCCCCCTTAGCTCCTGCTGCGGTTATTCTGCCCCTTTATCAGAAGGAGGGGGAATACTATATCCTGTTCACAAAGAGGACGGAGAAGGTGGAGCATCATAAGGGGCAGATCTCCTTTCCCGGAGGGGCACGCCATGAGGAGGACCGATCCCTTGAGGATACCGCCCTCCGAGAGACCTTTGAGGAGATCGGGGTTCACCCCGAGGATGTGGAGATATTGGGGGAACTGGATAATATGGGCACTGTCTCCAGCAAATTTCTCATCACCCCCTTAGTCGCCGTCATCCCTTACCCCTATGAATTTACCGTGAATAGGGATGAAATAGAGGAGCTTGTTGAGGTGCCTATCGCGGCGCTTCTGGACGAAAAAAACTATCGGGAGGAGTTCCAGATTTACCAGGGGATAACCTATTGGGGGAGCGTCTACGAGTATAGAGGCAAGGTGATTTGGGGAGCTACGGCGAGGATTCTGAAGCAGTTTCTCGATCTGGTCTTCGGTGAGAATTAAGGGTTAAGAAGGCATAAAGATGGAAGATAAGAGCCTTTCCTCGCTGGAGGAAGAGCTTAAGCGGTTCTCTCCAGCGATCCTAGCTGAGTTTCAAAAAGCAGCCCCCTCAGCAAGGGAGCGTCTCTCCCCACAGCAGTTCCAAGAATGGGCTGGGGAGGGCATTGCCATCGCCCAGCTTTCCTTCCGAACCTGGGAGGCGGCCTTAGAGTATTTTAGGGTGACGCCGAAGGTTCTGGAAAAGCTTTCCTTCGCCGATTTCCTCTCCTGGGCTCAGCTGGGTAGAAGGCTTTCCCAGGAATCCTCTGCCCTTTCCTCCGCATACTTTCGGGCAAGCCCGGGAACCCTGGGTCTCCTTTCCCCCAGTGCAATTGGCGATTGGGTAAGGATTGGCAAGATCCTTTATCAGGAAACCTGGCGTTCCAGCTCTCTGTGCTGCAAGTTTTATGAGACCAGCCCGAAGCTCCTTCGCTACCTAAGCCTCGAGGAGACGGAGCGGTTCGTCCACTTCCTCCACTCCCTGACTGAGAAATCCTACGACTTTGCTACCGAGTGCCTGGCGTTGGCTGAGGAGGTCTTCCCTGGAATCGAAAGGGAGGAGAGAAAGCCCTTTCTCAACTTGGCTTTGGTTCTCGCTGAAACCAACTGGAGGGATGCCAAGACCTACTTCGCCTCGGCACCGAAGCTTCTTTCTCGGATCGAGCGGCAGGAGAGAAAGAGATTTCTCTCCATCGCCCAGGCGATCGCTACCTCCGATGGAAGCTATGCCCCCTCCTTCCTCTTCGATGGCTCCCAGGCTCTCTTTAGGGTGGATGAGGTACACCACGGTCGCCTGCTCGACCTCTTCGAGAAAATCTTGCTGGTATCCCCGGTTGCTGCCGTTGAATTTTTGAAGAGTTGCCCTACCTTGGTGGACAGGATCGGCATCTCAGGCACCGAGTGCTGGTTTGAGGAGGGGAAGAGGGTTCTCCAGAGGAGGGAGGAGGCCGGGGAGGCATATTTCCGCCTCGAGTCGGCCAAAAGTGAGGAGGTCTTGGAGCGCTTATCCTCCAGGGTAGAGCTGGAGCAGGTTAGGGAGCTGCTCCGCATGTACTCCAGGGCGCTCACCGGGAGGAATGCCCAGATCCTTTCCAGCGAAAATCTGAAGGACAAGGGGATAGGATGGACCTCTCTGGAAAACCCCTCCACGGAGGGAACCGCAGTCTATCTGCCCTCCTTCATCGAGAGATACGATAGCAAAGGACAGAACTTCACCTGGTATAAAGTTATGGTCACCCATCAGGCGGGGCATCTCGAATTTGGCAGCTTCGATTTCTCCTTTGATAAGGAGTCAGAGCTCTTCCCCAACTGGCGCTTCGAGCTTGGCGGGCGGTCAAGAGACAGCATCACCGATCTTGAGAGGTTCTTCGACCTTTTCGCCGACCGAAGGCTTGCTGCCGACATCTTCACCGCTGTGGAGGACAGCAGGGTGGACTATCGGTTGAAGCGAGAATATGCTGGGATTAGGGGAACCTATGAGCAGATTCAGAGGGAGGCTTTAGCGTGGAGACCCCCTCTCCATTCCCTTCCGCTAAGGGAGGCATTCCTTGAGTTCCTTGTTCAAATGAGTCTCCAGGATCTGAAGGAGATCGTATTTCCCGCTGAGGTGGAGGGCGAGCTTCGCTTCGTGGCTCAGATTGGGAGCAGGGTTAAGTCGCCGCAGGCCACCGTGGAGGATTCCGCCGAGGCCACTATCAGGCTTTATAGCCTCCTCTCAACCATCGCCAACGAAATTTGTGCCCAAGGTTGGCAAACCATCGATCTTAGCCAACTTCCCCAAGCCCTCGACGAACTTAAGCTATCCCTTGAGGGAACTCCCTGGGGAGAGGTGGCAAAGGGTGAAGAACCCCCCTACCAAAGCCCTGAAGTGGTGCAATTCCGCGGCGATTTCAAGCCGGAGCTCGTTCAATTGCTGACCAAGCTGAGGCAGGACTACTCCAAAAAGGATAGCCCAGTCTCGCCCCTTTCCCCAGAGGCCCTTATGGAGCTTTTGGAGAAAAGCGCTGAGATCGAGATCACAAACCTCTCAGTGGGCGACCTCTCTTCCCTCGGCCTTTTTCTGAGCAATATCTTAGGTGAGGTTGAACAGTCTCCGCCTCTCCAGCCTGACCAAGCAAAGAAGCGGGATAGCAGGAAAAAGATGAAACTGGGCGAAAAAGCCCTTAATGAGGAGGAGCGATCCTTTCTCTACGATGAGTGGAACTTTCGCGCCAATGACTATAAACCAAAGTGGTGCCGGGTCAGGGAAAAAGCCCTCGCTGAGGGCACGACGGATTTCTTCGAAAACACCTTGAGGGATCATTCCCGTCTTGCCGCTCAGATCAAGAGGCAATTTGAGATGCTCACCCCGGAGCTTTTCAAGAAGATAAAGAGGCTTCACGATGGGGAGGATTTCGATCTGGACGCCGTGATCGAGAGCATGGTGGAGAAGAAGGCGGGGATCACCCCTAGCGAGAAGATCTATTGGAGAAGGAATAAGGTGGAAAGAGACGTCTCCGTGGTCTTTCTCCTCGATATGAGTGCCTCCACCTCCGAGGCTATTGAGGAGGTGAGGAGGTTGGATGATTGGGATTTCTATGGTGACATAAGGGGCTATATGTCCCGGTTCAGGGCATACCGCGAGGAAATAGCGGGAAGGAAATCGAAGCAGATCATCGATGTGGAGAAGGAGAGCCTGGTCCTTTTGATCGGAGCCTTGGAGACCATCGGGGATAAATATGGGATCTACGGTTTCTCAGGCTATGGTAGGGATAACGTGGAATTCTTCGTGATCAAGGACATCGAGGAGGATTTCTCCGAAAAGGTGAAAGGAAGGATCGACAAAGTCACCCCAATGCACGCCACCAGAATGGGTCCAGCGATCAGACATGCCACCTCGAAGCTTGGGGGACAAGACTCCAAAACCAAGATACTTTTCCTGATCAGCGATGGTCGCCCTCAAGATCAGGGTTATGGCAGGGATAGCATGGAGAAGGATTATGCCATCCATGATACCAAGATGGCTCTCCTCGAGGCAAAGCGGAGGAACATAATCCCCTTCTGCCTAACGGTAGATAAGGCTGGTCAGGATTATTTGAAGAAGATGTGCCACGACATTGGGTATGAGGTGGTTTGGAACATCCAATCCCTCCCCAAACGCCTCCCCGCCCTCTATAGAAGGCTTACGGCCTAATCACCTCTTCTCGCCCTCGATGACCCCCCTGGTTTTGACCTTGATGGTCTTTGCTTTCGCTTCCTCCTTTTTTCGAACCCTTGCCAGCCTCCAGTAGAGCATATTCACAGGACTCTCTCAAGATGCTTATAATGAATTTGTTAAGTTTTTATAAGCGTTGGTGAAACAGTCTTGACAAGACTTTTGAACTATATTATAATGGACGTGGAAATAAAGGGGGAAAGATGGCAGGCAGGGATTATTACGACATTCTCGGCGTAAGCAGGGGTGCCACCGACAAGGAGATAAAGCAGGCCTATCGAAGGCTAGCCCGCAAGTATCACCCCGATGTCAACCCTGGGGATAAGTCCGCTGAGGAAAAGTTCAAGGAGATCAACGCTGCCAATGAGGTCCTTTCCGACCCTGAGAAGCGCAAGAAATATGACCAGTTCGGCGAGAACTGGCAGTATGCCGATCAATTCGCCCAGGCGGGGTGGAGGGCAGGTCCCTACGGGGACTTCAGCGGACAGGGACCTTTCACCATCTTCGATCTTGGCGATATCCGCTCCCAAGCAGGCGATCTCGGCGGGATCTTCGATAGCCTTTTTCGGGGCTTTGGCGCCAGGACTACCTCGCGCAGACCAAGGCGTGGTCAGGACATAGACCAGCCCATCGAGGTGACCCTTGAGGAGGCCTATCATGGCAGCAGCCGTACCATCGAGACCCAGGTTGAGAGCCCGTGCCATGTTTGTGGGGGGAGGGGGGCTCTGGGGAATGCCCCCTGCTACACCTGCGGCGGCCTGGGAAGGCTGCTCCGACCACAGCGCCTTGAGGTTAACATCCCACGCGGGGTAAAGGATGGCTCGAGGATAAGAATGGCAGGAAAGGGCAGGCCAGGCTCCGCTGGAGGCTCAAGCGGTGATCTTTATCTGGTGGTTTCGGTGAGGCCCCACCCCTTGTTCCAGCGCAAGGATAGCGATCTCCATGTGGAGGTTCCCGTTCCCCTTAGCGACGCCATTTTGGGCGGTGAGGTGGAGGTGCCTACCTTAAAGGGGAAGCTGGCCCTTAAAATCCCCCCCGAGACCCCCAATGGCAAGGTGTTTCGCCTCGCCGGGCAGGGCATGCCCCGTATGGGCGATACTAAAAGGGGCGATCTCTTCGCCAAGGTGCAGGTCGTCCTCCCTACCAAGCTAACGGAGCGGGAGAGGGAGCTCTTCAAGGAGCTAAAAGAGCTTCGCAGAGGTGAAAAATGATTTTCGATGATTTTGAACCCTGTTATGTGATCAGCGTTGCCGCTAGGATGCTTGGCGTCCATGCCCAGACCCTGCGTTATTACGAAAGGATAGGGGTCATTGAACCATCGCGCTCCCGGGGTCAGGTGCGCCTCTACTCCAGGAGGGACATCGAGAGGCTGCGCCAGGTCAGGACGCTGATGAACGACCTCGGGGTCAATCTTGCCGGGGTGGAGGTCATCCTCCGCCTTGGAGAGAGGATCGCCGAGATGGAAAGACAAATAGAGGAGATGGAGGCAGAGATCAAGCGCCTCAGAGAGGCTGGTCTCTAGCCCGAGAAGGGGTGACCATGAGACAGGATAGATTTACCGAACAGGCTCAGGAGGCCCTTGCCCTCTCCCAGGAGCTGGTGCGTCGCCACCATCACAGCCAGTGGGATGTGGAGCATATCCTGCTCGCCTTGCTCCAGCAAGAGGGAGGGTTAACTAGCCAGATATTGAGAAAGCTGGGGGTGGAGGCTGAGGAGGTGCGAAGGCGCGTCGAGGCGGCTCTGGAGAAGACGCCCAAAATCGCCCATGAGGGGGCGACGATCTATGCCACGCCGCGCACGGCGCGCCTCCTGGAGAGTGCCACCTCCGAGGCGGAGAGGCTGAAGGACGAGTTTATCGGCACGGAGCACATCCTGATCGCCATCGCTGGCGAGCGGGAGGGAGAGGCTGCCCGTATCCTCCGCGATTTCGGCATCGACCAGGAGAAGATCTACCTTGCCCTTCAGGACATCAGAGGAGGACAGCGCGTCACCGACCCCAGGGCGGAGAGCAAATACGGGGCCCTGGAGAAGTATAGCCGCGACCTCACTATGCTGGCTCGGGAGGGCAAACTGGACCCCGTTATCGGGCGCGAGGACGAGATTAAGAGGGTGATGCAGGTGCTCACCAGGCGCACCAAGAACAACCCGGTGATCATCGGTGATGCTGGGGTGGGGAAGACCGCCATCGTGGAGGGTCTGGCCCAGAAGATCGTTGCCGATGATGTGCCCGATTCCCTCAAGGGACGTAGGGTGATCGCCCTCGATATGGGGGCACTGGTGGCGGGGAGCAAGTTCCGAGGCGAGTTTGAGGAGCGCCTCAAGGCGGTGATGGATGAGATCCGCCAGGCCAAGGGGGAGATCGTCCTCTTTATCGATGAGATGCACACTGTGGTGGGCGCTGGCGCTGCCGAAGGGGCCATCGACGCCAGCAATATGCTCAAACCAGCCCTCTCCAGGGGAGAGCTCCAGTGCGTGGGGGCAACAACCCTGGATGAGTATCGGGAGCACATCGAGAAGGACTCTGCCTTGGAGCGGCGACTTCAACCTGTTTATGTAGGAGAGCCTAGCGTTGAGGCCACCATAGAGATGCTGCGCGGTCTTCGCCCTAGATACGAGGCTCACCACAAGATTCAGATCACCGATTCCGCGCTCGTTGCTGCGGCTCAGTTGAGCCAGAGGTATATCTCAGACCGCTTCCTCCCCGATAAGGCGGTGGACCTTATCGACGAGGCGGCCTCAAAGCTGCGCATCGATACCGAAAGTGCACCCCCTGAGGTCAAGGAGCTGGAGAAGAAGGTGATGCAGCTCGTCCATGAGGAGGAGGCGGCATCGCAGCGCCGGGAATACGAAAGGGCTGCCCAACTCAAGACGGAAAGACTACGCCTCGAGGAGGAATATAACAGGGCAAAGACCAATTGGCTCCAGGAGAAGAGGATCGACAGCGTGGTCGATGAGGAGGATATCGCTGCGCTTGTCTCCAAGTGGACAGGGATCCCCGTTTCTCGGATGCTGGAGGGGGAGGCGGAGAAGCTTTTGCACATGGAGGAGATGCTCCACGAAAGGATCATCGGTCAAGAGGATGCAGTTACGGTGGTCTCCGATGCCATCAGGCGGGCGAGAGCGGGCCTCAAGGACCCCAAGAGACCTATTGGCAGCTTCATCTTCTTGGGACCAACGGGGGTGGGCAAGACGGAGCTAGCCCGTGCCCTCGCCGAGTTCCTCTTCGATGATGAGGAAGCCATGGTTCGCCTCGATATGTCCGAGTACATGGAGAAGCATACCGTTTCTCGGCTCATTGGCGCCCCACCGGGCTATATCGGCTACGAGGAGGGGGGACAGCTCACCGAGACGGTGCGCCGCCGCCCCTACAAGGTGATCCTCTTCGATGAGGTGGAGAAGGCTCACCCCGACGTTTTCAACATCCTCCTCCAAATCCTTGAGGATGGCAGATTAACCGATGGTCATGGAAGAGCCGTCAATTTCAAGAACACGGTGGTGATCATGACCAGCAACCTGGGCACCCAGGAGTTCCAACGCCAATCTTTAGGCTTCTCTCGGCAGACGAAGAGCGAAGAGCAGCGGCTGAAGAGCGTCATCGATAGCGCCCTAAAGCAGACCTTTCGTCCTGAGTTCCTCAATAGGATCGATGAGATCGTTATCTTCCAGGCGCTCACCGAGGAGCAGATCAAGCAGATCGTCGATTTGATGATGAAGGATGTACAGAAGCGCCTCGCCGATAGGAAGATAACCGTGGAACTCACCGAGGAGGCGAAGATCCGGCTGGCCAAGGAGGGCTTCGACCCTGTATTTGGGGCGCGCCCCCTGCGCCGCACCATCCAGCGCCAGGTGGAGAACCCGCTATCTAAAAGGATCCTTGAGGGGGAGTTTGAGGAGGGGGCTCGCATTCTCGTCGACGCAGCAGCCGATGGCTTTACCTTCTCCTCTTGACTTCCCCGTCTTTTCCCTGTAGTCTTTCCACGGAAGGGAGGTGATGAATAGAAAGGTGACAAATGGTGGGGAGGAGCAAGAGCAGGTTGTGAATCTTACGAGCGAGGAAGGCGCTAAGCAGGCAAAGAGATTCTCTTGGACGAGGCAGCACTCGATAGCTTTTTCCATTGTAATAGCCATCCTGGTTTTCAGCGTAGCTATTTTCTTCGTGGGGGGGCTAGTAGGGGATGTTGAGGCTTATGGGTATCTGGGGATTTTCTTAATCTGCGTTATCGCCAGCGCTGTGATCATCGTGCCTGTGCCCGCCATAGCGGTAGTTTTTGTCATGGGCGCAATACTAAATCCATGGCTTGTGGGGCTAATGGTGGGGTTAGCTGAGCCAATAGGTGAATTGACCGCCTACATGGCAGGCTATGGTGGTAGAGTAGCGATGGAGAATAGAGGATTTTATGCCAGGCTGGTTAATTGGATGAAGCGAAGGGGTGTCCTCGTTCTTCTCTGCTTTTCCGCGGTGCCAAACCCTCTCTTTGACCTTGCTGGTGCCGCCGCAGGTGCTGTTCGTTACCCTTTGTGGAAATATCTCCTTGTTTTGTTTTTTGGCAAAACGGCTAAGGGTATGCTGGTGGCCTTCGCTGGATTTTGGACGTTGCGCTTGCTGCTGCAATTCCTCCTCGGATAAAGCTATCCCTGCCTTTTGACATGTGCCCTTTTTTGTGTTAAACTATTATTAGGAAAAAAATAGCTACCTCCCGGCAAACAAGGCGAGGCTGCTTTTAGTTATTTTCTTTAGGACCAAAAAGTAGCTTAGAAGCTCTCTCTAAGTGTACTGCGGTACGCTTTTTTGTTGCCTGGGGAGGGTGGAGGAGGTGTATCAATATGAGAAGTCCCTTTAACTGGGGCCGTAGGCAGCTCCAGCACATTCCCGCCTATGTCTTTCCTGCCGCTATTATCGGCTTGGTGATTGCCTTGCTGATCTCCGTGCTCCTGGCGGTGCCCCTTTCCATGTTGCCTGGACTGTGGGGAAAGATCACGCCTACAGCGGTTAGCCTTTTCCTCTGCTTTGTTGCCATATCTATTATGGTGACGCGGGGGAGAGAGTTTTTCCGGATGTTTGGACTCTCCTTCCCTGAGAGGGTGGGAGGCATTGGTAGGGTGGTGCCCAGAAATGGTCAGGTCATCGTGGATACCAGTGCCATCATTGATGGGCGCATCGCCGACATTTCTCAGGCTGGCTTTATCCCCGGCTCACTGATCATTCCCAGATTTGTCCTCGATGAGTTGCAGCACATCGCCGATTCCTATGATGCAGTGCGCCGCAATCGAGGGCGAAGGGGCCTAGAGATGCTCACTAAGCTCCAGAAGGAGTCCAACATCCCGGTAAACATATCCGAGATGGATGTCAAGGATGTCAAGGATGTTGATAGTAAGCTGGTGAAACTGGCTAAGATCTTCGGCTGTGCCATCGTTACCAACGATTTCAACCTGAATCGGGTGGCTGAGCTCCAAGGGGTGCAGGTGCTCAATGTTAACGAGCTGGCTAACGCGGTGAGACCTGTGGTCCTCCCTGGCGAGGAGATGGAGGTTCGCATCATCCAAGAGGGCAAGGAGGTTGGACAGGGTGTGGGCTTCCTCGACGACGGAACGATGATCGTGGTCGAGGGAGGGCGACGGCACATAAATAGCCGCATTGAAGTGGTGGTCACCAGGGTACTGCAAACGGCAGCAGGGCGAATGATCTTCGCCCACCCTAAGCCGGAGTAAGGATGAGACGGGGAAAGGTTGGCGCCATCGTTGTCGCCGCCGGCACGAGCAGGCGAATGGGTGGGGTGGATAAGATATTCACCCGGATAGCGGGAAAGCCTCTTCTTGCTCACACTGTTGAAGTGTTCCAGAGATGCTCCTCTATTGACCAGGTGGTAATCGTATTAAGCGAAGATAAGCTGGAGGAGGGGCAGAGGCTGGCGGAGGAGCATCGCTGGTCCAAGGTGGTTGAGGTATGCCCAGGGGGAGTAAGGAGGCAGGATTCGGTAAGGGAGGGGCTTAAGAGGCTCTCTGGCTGTCGGTGGGTGGTGATCCACGATGGGGCGCGTCCGTGCCTCGGCGTAGATTTGATAGAGAGGGGACTTGAGGAGGCTCGTCAGAGCGGCGCTGCCATTGCTGCCATCCCCGTTAAGGATACCATAAAGGTTGTCTCCCAATCCTTCGTCGAGGAGACCCCAGTTCGCCAGAGCCTTTGGGCGGTTCAGACCCCCCAGGTTTTCCGATTTGACATAATAAAAGAAGCCTACGGGAGGGCTCAGGGTGAAGTGACCGATGATGCCACTCTAGTGGAGCAATTGGGCTATAAAGTTAAGGTCTATCCGGGATCCGATACCAACATAAAGGTAACCACCCCTGAGGAACTATCCCTTGCTGAGACTATTTTGAGGAGCAGGGAACAGGAAACGGCGCTTCCTTGACCCTGTTCCTTTTCAATAGTGACAATGCGCATTGGAATCGGCTACGATGTCCATCCGCTGGTAGAGGGGCGACCGCTGATGCTTGGGGGGGTTAGGGTGCCCTTCGAGAGGGGTCTCTCCGGGTATAGCGATGCCGATGTATTGGTGCATGCCATTATCGATGCCCTCCTTGGCGCCGCTGCCCTGGGGGACATTGGCACTCATTTCCCCGCTAGCGACCCTCAATATAAAGATATCTCCAGCATCGTGCTTCTGCGCCGTGCTGCTGCGATGCTTCAGCAAGGCTATAAGATCGAGAACATCGATGCCACCATCCTTTGCGAGCAGCCCAAGCTTGCCCCTTTTATCGATGAAATGCGCCAAAATATCGGCGACGCCCTGGGCATCGCTAAAGATCGGGTCTCGGTGAAGGCGAGCACCTCGGCGAGCCTGGGCTTCACCGGCAGGGGGGAGGGCATCGTCGCACAGGCGGTGGCTCTAATCGAGAGGCGCAAAGATGAAAGTCTATAACACCCTTTCAGGGCGAAAAGAGGATTTCGCCCCCGGCGACCCGGTTAGGATGTATGTCTGCGGGGTCACCCCTTATAGCGAATGCCATATCGGGCACGCCATGAGCTACATCGTCTTCGATGTCATCAGGCGCTATCTTGAGTTTCGCGGCTATCGATTGAGGCACGTGCAGAACTTCACCGATGTCGACGACAAGATCATCGCCCGCTCGAGTCAATTGGGCATCTCCGCCAAGGAGCTTGCTGAGGGATTGATCGCCCAGTATTTCGCCGATATGGACGCCTTAAACATAAAGAGGGCCGATATCTACCCCAGGGCTACCGAGGAGATCCCCAAGATAATCGAGGTCATCGAGGGATTAATCGAAAAGGGGCATGCCTATCACGCGGGGGGCGATGTCTATTTTCGGGTGGCAAGCTTCCCCGAGTATGGGAAGCTTAGCCATCGTGCTACCGATGAAATGATCTCCACCGAGGAGGCAACGGGTAAGGAGCGCCCTATGGATTTCGCCCTTTGGAAGGCGGCGAAGCCTGGGGAGCCCCATTGGGAAAGCCCATGGGGTCTGGGGAGGCCAGGCTGGCACATCGAGTGCAGCGCCATGTCCCTGAAATACCTGGGTGAGACCCTGGATATACACGGCGGGGGACAGGACCTCATCTTCCCCCACCATGAGAACGAGATCGCCCAGTCGGAAGCCTTTACCGAGGTCACCCCCTTCGTCAGGTATTGGCTTCACAACGGTCTGATGCAGCTTGGCGAGGAGAAGATGAGCAAATCTTTGGGCAATCTGATCACCGTTAAGGAGGCCCTCGACCGCTACAGCGCCGATGCCCTGAGGCTCTTTGTGCTAAGCTCCCATTACCGAAGCCCTCTGACCTATACCGAGGAGGGGCTGGCGGCAGCGGAGAGGGCTGTGGACAGATTACTCCGGGCGGCTGACCGCCAGGACAGCGATAGGCCAACGACCATCGAGATCGAAAGTTACCGACAGCGTTTCATGGAGGCCATGGACGACGACTTCAATACCGCCCAGGCTATCGCCGCCCTCTTCGACCTGGCTCGGGAGATCAATCGAGCAGCGGAGGAGGGGCAATCCATAAAGGAGGCTCAGAAGGCACTCCTTGAGCTTGCCGAGGTACTGGGCTTGACGTTCAGAGGATACCGCTTTGAAGTGGAAGCCAGTGCAGTGATAGAGGCGGCAGCTCGGGCTGGCATTACCCTGAAAAAGGGCGTAGAAGATGAAGAGCGAAGTACTGATTACTATATCCAGCAAATGGTCGATAAACGGAAGGAGCTACGGGCGAGAAAAGAGTGGGCAGATGCCGATAAGATTCGCGCTCAGCTTGCGGAGCTAGGCATAATCCTTGAGGACACCCCTCAGGGGACGAACTGGAGATACAGGAGGTGAGGTTATGAAGACTGTGGAGTATTTGGCCTTCATTTTCATTGGTGCTGGCATTCTGGGGCTAATCGGCTACTTAGCTCGGGAGTTTTTCGCCGACCCTGCGCTCCCTCTTGTGCTCAGGGTTTTGGCCGGGATAGCTGCAGTGGGCTTCGTTTTGCTCCTTGGATATGTGGGCTGGGATAGGATCCAGAGGGCACGCAAGGAGCCTAAGGACATCAAGGAGGTGAAGCATTGATCATCGTAACCTCAGACCATATAGAGGGAAAGAGGACTGTCAAGACCCTGGGCATGGTCAAGGGCAGCACCATTAGAGCCAGGCACATAGGAAGGGATATTGTCGCTGGACTGCGCAGCATCGTTGGCGGTGAGATCACCGAATACACCAGGTTGATGGCTCAGGCCAGGGAGGAGGCCATCCAGAGAATGGTCAAGCAGGCGGAGGAAATGGGCGCCAACGCCGTCCTGGACACCAGGTTTGTCACCTCGATGGTGATGAGCGGGGCCTCCGAGCTTTTGGTCTATGGCACCGCGGTGGTGGTGGAATAGTTCATAGAACCCCGGCGATGACGAAGCCCACCGCCATCAGGAGCCCGGTAGCTAGATATATCATCGGAGTCATGGCATTGGCCGGAGCTAGAGAAGGAGAATCGGCATAATTCTTTACTGCGATCCTCATTGCCCTGAATGCCAGAGGAAAGGACAAAAGCCCTAAAAGCGCCAGCGGTGGAATCCCCTGGTGAATGATCCCCAGGACTATACACACATAGGCAGCGATCAGCAATACTGCATATCCCTTGGCTGCCCTTTCCTTCCCCAATAGCACCACCATGTGGTTTTTGCCTACTGCCTTGTCGGCAACATAATCTGGGATCTCGTTGACCCATAGAACCGCCGCAATCAGAATTGCCAGGGGGATAGAGACAATCACCGGCACCCA
Source organism: Dehalococcoidia bacterium (assembly GCA_030619615.1). Lineage (GTDB taxonomy): Bacteria > Chloroflexota > Dehalococcoidia > E44-bin15 > E44-bin15 > E44-bin26. The sequence goes on along the minus strand of JAUXBC010000004.1, from coordinate 3,420 downwards.
GGAAAATGTTTGGGCTTGAATCCAGTAGGCTCCCAGGGTCACCAGGATGCCGCAATTCAGCCCCACTATCGACTCCGCCGGCCATCGGTACCCTAGTTTTAACGGTGGGGTGGTGTAGAAAAAGCCACAAAAGACCCCTATAGCCCCCAGTATGAGAATCATGGGGCCACTGGCCCAGGTGGCCCAGACGAGATATGCCCCGATCGCTGCTGCCGCAGCGAAGCAGAGCATTCCCGCCCCGAGAACCCGCGATGGGGCGATGAGTCCCTGCTGAATCATGCGACTCCCACCGGTGAACGGGGCCACATACTCTACATTGATGTCATCGGTGGCACGATCGAAATAATCATTAACTAGGTTCGTCCCGCCGTTTATTAAGGCAGCGCCCAAAAGCACCAGCAGAAAATAGTGCCAGTGAAATGCCCCGCTGCTTTGCCAGGCGATGGCAGTCCCCAGGATAGCAGGCGTGATCACGGCAACGAAGAAGGGCGCTCTTATGGTGCCAAACCAAAACTTGACCCAATTACCGACTTTCCCCGTAGCTGTCTCCTTTCTACTATTTACCTAAGCTGCTGATCCTCACCGGGCTACCAACCTTCGCCCTGAGCAGGGCAGCGGCGTTACCGTTCTTCAGGGAAATCTCAAGCCTGCCGCTGCTGCCGATGATGGCCAGCAACTCCTCCCCCTCAGCATAGGACGGGCTTAAACTCTCTATGAAATGACCGCCAACATCGATGAAGAGGTTACCCTTAGGCAGGTCCTCCATCCTGATATCGGTAATCAGGTTGCCAAAGCGGTCGATGTGAAGGATGTGACCGCTAAGCACTCCGTCCTCTCCAATTCTAGGTCGGGGCATGGGGAGGGTGAAAAGGGTATCGATCTGATCGCCGAAATCCTGGGGAGAGGTGCCCAGCGAGAGATGAGCAGCAACGGGGGCAAAGATGTCGCGACCGTGAAAGGTGGCGCTAACCGGGAAAAGCCAGAAATGGGGATTTGATAGGGCGATCGCCTGGAGGTCCTCGGGGGGAGTTTCCTCTATTACATAGCTCAGAACTCCGTTATCAGGGGCAAGGAAGAAAGCCAAAGGGGTGATGAGCAATACTGCCCTTCGCTCAGTGCCAACCCCGGGGTCAACGACTACAATATGAATGGTGCCCTCGGGGAAGTAGTGATAGATGGTGCTCAAAACAAAGGCGGCTTGGGCGATATTCTGGGGCTCAATGGTGTGGCATATATCGACAATGGTGACCCTGGGATTGATGCTTAAGATTACCCCCTTCATTGCCGCCACATAAGGGTCATCTATGCCGAAGTCGGTGGTCAATGCAATTATATCCATAAACCCCTCTCGTTGCTAACCAGCGATCCTTAGGGCAAATATAGAGATGATGATAAAGATCACCACGAGGACAATGGTGAACCGGAACAGTGTCTTTTCCACCCCTCTCTTGGTGCGGTACATACCTGTCTGCGTGCCGAAGATGCCACCCAACCCCCCTCCTCTCACTTGAAGCAGGCAGGCAATAATCAGCGCTGTAGCTACTACAATTTGAGCAATATTAAGATAGTCCTGCATGATCTAAGTAGCTAGTGGCTATCCTCCAGCTTCTCCTTGAGCAGTTTGTTTACCAAGGAGGGGTTAGCCCTCCCCCTGGTTTGCCTCATCACCTGCCCCACAAGGAAAGTTAGTGCTCTCTCCTTCCCCTTCTTGAAATCCTCCACCGCTTGGGCATTGGTGGCGATAACCTGGGCAACGATCTCCGCCACCTCCTCAGCATCGCTGATCTGGGTGAGACCCTTTTCGGCGATGATCTCGGCGGCATGCCTTCCGCTACTGAACATCTCCTCAAAAACCGCCTTGGCAGCGGCACCGCTGAGCGTGTCTTGATCGATCAGGTCTAGCATCTGCACAAGATGCTCTGGTGTGACCTTCGAATCGCCGATCTCGATGCCTGTAGCGTGGAGGAGTCTGCTGAAATCGCTCAAAAGCCAGTTGCTCACCGCCTTCGCCCTTTTTTCCACCATAGCCTCTGTCTTCAGCTTGACGCAGGCTTCGAAGTAATCAGCCATCGCTTTGGAGGCGGTGAGGAGGCTGGCGTCGTAGGCTGACAGGCCATACTGGCTCATGAATCTATCCCTTCTCGCCTCGGGAAGCTCGGGGAGGCGCGACCTCAGCTCCTCCACCCACTGCCGGCTAAATACCATCGGTGGGAGATCGGGCTCAGGGAAATACCGATAGTCATGGGCATACTCTTTGCTCCGCTGCGATACTGTGATCCCCTTCTCCTCAACCCAGCCCCTGGTCTCCTGAAGGAGGCGTCCCCCCTCCTCGATCACTCTCCTCTGCCGCCCCTCTTCGTATTCAAGGGCGCGATAAACTGCCTTGAAGCTATTCATGTTCTTGACCTCGACCTTGACCGCTGAGTCGGTGCTGCCGAGGGGGCGAATACTTATGTTAGCATCACACCTGAAGCTGCCCTCCTCCATATTCCCGCTCGAGACCCCGAGGAACTGAAGGATGGTGCGCAGCTTCATCAGATATTGGCGCGCCTCTTCCGGGGAGTGCAAATGGGGCTCGCTTACCACCTCCAAAAGAGGGACCCCGGCGCGATTAACATCGACCAAGCTGTAAGTTTCCCCCCAAGGGGTGGTGCGATGGAGCAGCTTTGCCGTGTCCTCCTCAAGATGAACCCGAATGATCCCGATCCTCCTTTCCCGCCCTTCGATCTCGATGTCTAACCAGCCGTTGACGGCGAGGGGGGCATCGTATTGGGAGATTTGATAGCCCTTCATCAGGTCGGGGTAGGGGTAGTTCTTTCGATCGAACTTGGTATATTCGGGGATGGCGCAGTTCAGCGCCAGCGCTGTCATCACGGCATACTCCAGGGCTTGCTGGTTGATGGTGGGTAGGACGCCAGGCATACCCAGGCAAACAGGGCATACGTAGGTGTTGGAGGCAGCGTCTACATAGTCCGCGCTACAGCGGCAGAACATCTTGCTCCTGGTCAGTAGCTGAGCATGGACTTCTAATCCGATGATCGTTTCGTAGGTCATCTCATGTTAGTATAACAGCGTTTTCAACCTGCAACAAGGGGGTTTTTTCGAACCAGGGCAAGGATCTTCCGCCCTAAAAGTTCAAAAAACTCTTGACAATTTTAGAGTAAAGGGGTTATAATTAAATAGAACATATGTTCCAGAAGGAGCGTGAAAATGGTTGAAAAGAGCGAAAAGACTTTCAGGGCGAGCAGGTATCTGACCAAGCTGGATGGCAAGGATTATCTTGAGGTCAAATGGAGGCTTTTGTGGCTTCGCACCGAGCACCCCGATGCGGTGATCGCCACCGAGCTTGTGAAGCATGAGGTGGGCATGGCCCTTTTCAAGGCGAGGATCACCCTCCCCGATGGAGGGGAGGCCACCGGA
>JAUXBC010000031.1 GCA_030619615.1 Dehalococcoidia bacterium | reverse complement strand
AGGGTGATGGGGAACTTTGGCTTGGATTACCCTATACTAAAAGGGGTTAACCCCCAGGTCATCATGATCTCCCTCTCTGGCTATGGTCAGGATGGTCCCTATCGAGACTATGTTACCTATGGTGAGGGTATCGAAGCCATGGTCGGTCTCTCAAAACTCACCGCCTATCCCCACGGGGGGCCGCTGAAGCCTGGGGTGGCCTATGCCGATGCCAGCAGCGGGCTTCATGCTGCCTTCGCTATCTTGGCTGCCCTGCGCTATCGCCGCCTGACGGGGAAGGGGCAGTATATCGATCTCTCGATGAGGGAGGCGGTAGCTCCTCTTCTGGGGGAGTTCATAATGGATTATGCCATGAACGGCAGGGTGGCAGAGCCTATGGGGAATCGCCACCCCTCCATGGCACCCCATGGCTGCTACCGCTCGCGGGGGGAGGACTCGTGGGTGGTCATCGCCATCTCCTCCGATGAGGAGTGGCGCTCCTTTTGTCATGTGATGGGCGACCCGCCTTGGACTGAGGATGAAAGGTTTGCCGATACCCTGAGCCGGTGGCAAAATCAGGAGGAGCTTGACCAGCTCATCGAGGAATGGACCTCCCAGTATGACCACTATGAGTTGATGAATAGGTTGCAGCAGGCTGGCGTTAAGGCTGGGGCTGTACTGGATGTGGCCGAGCTGATGGAGGACCCCCACCTCAGGGAGCGGGGCTTTTTTGAGCGGCTCTCTCATCCCGAAGCGGGGACTCATCTCCACCCAGGCCTATCCTGGAGGATGGCCGTCACCCCGGGTAGGCTTCGCCTTCCCGCCCCTTGCTTTGGTGAGCACAATAAATATGTCTTTGGCGAGCTTCTGGGAATGTCAGAGGAGGAGCTGTTGAGAATGGCTGAGGAAGGGGTCACCGCCAGTGAGCCCCTCCTCTGGGAGGAGGAAGTTTCAGCCTTGGGCGAAGTTCCTGAGATGGAGGCTTAGTATCGGTGATGGAAGTAAAGGTGTCGGAGGAGCCTACCCCTGATCTAATTCCTTGGACGGTGGGCGACATCGCCAGGGGAGTGGCAATCGTTATTGGTTTTGTATTTCTTCTCGTAATCCTTACTGTTGTTGTCGCTGTGGTTATTGCTATTAGCATGCTTGGTGTGGAGGGGTTGGCGGAGCTTGACCCTGAGGGCCTTGAGCAGTTTTTGACCTCTGCTGACTTTCTCCAGCGTCTCGTTATAGCAGGCCTCGTAGCAAGCATTGCCTTGCAAGGGGGGATTTTCTTCACGGCGTGGCTCTTCAGCGTATCCAAGTACCGCTGTGGATGGCGCGCTTTGGGTTTTCGTTCCTTTAACAGGAAGCGAGCCCTGCTCCTGGTTCTGGTGGTGCTTGGTGTTGGAATGTTGCTCAACCTGCTCTATGAGCTGCTGATCGTCCACCTCGGCATGGAGCCACCCCCGGCTGTACCCCCGGAGTTCACTCAAGGCGGGTTTAGCCTGGTTATGCTGTCTCTTCTTGCCGTCCTCGTCGCCCCTTTCGCCGAGGAGATATTTTTTCGTGGTTTCATCTTTAGCGGCATCGGCAATCGCTACGGCTATGGCTGGGGAGCTATCTTGAGCGCCCTCATCTTTGCTTTAGTGCATGTGTTGACGCTGTGGCAGTTGGGGGTTCTGGTGCCCATTTTCCTCCTCGGCCTGCTCTTGGCCTGGCTTTATATGAGGACTGGCTCAATTTGGCCCTGTATTTTCACCCATTTCGCCTATAATACCATTGCCCTGCTATTTGTGGTAATATGATGCAAAGGTTGAAGCCATGAACTGTCGGGGCATTCGAGGGGCAACCACGGTGGATGCCAATACCGCGGAGGATATCCTGGCAGCAACGAAGGAATTGCTCCAGGAGATGGTCCGTGCCAATGGGGTTCGGGAAGAGGATGTGGCTTGCATCCTTTTCACCACAACCCCAGACATCGATGCTGAGTTCCCCGCAGTGGCGGCGAGGGAGATAGGCTTCTCTGAGACGGCGCTACTTTGTGGGCATGAGATGAATGTCTTGGGCAGCTTACCTATGTGTCTGCGCATCCTAATACTCTTTAACACGGAAAAGAGGGTGGAGGAGATCGTCCACGTTTATATCAAAGGAGCTAAGGGGTTGAGGTCTTGGGGCCGGTGAGGAAGGCAGAAGTGGAATCTGGAGGCTAGAAGATGATTGTAGTGATGAAGATCGATTCTGGAGAGAAAGAGATCAATGGGCTCCTTGAGCGTCTAACCAAGGAGGGGTTCACGGGCCATCTTTCCCGAGGTGTGGAGCGAACCGTCATCGGGGTAGTGGGGCGAACCTACCCAGAGCTCCGCGACATGCTCGAGCTCCTCCCCGGTGTTGAGGAGGTTATTCCCATCACCAAGCCCTATAAGCTCTCCAGCAAGGAGTTTCAGCCCCAAGATACCACGATAAAGGTCGGTGATTTGAATATAGGTGGTGAGGAGGTTGTGGTGATCGCCGGTCCTTGTGCTGTGGAGACCGAGGAGCAGGTTCTGGAGACGGCGCACGCCGTGAAAGCAGCGGGGGCAAACATCCTGCGCGGCGGTGCCTTCAAACCCTCAACCTCCCCCTATGGCTTCCGCGGGCTGGGCGAAGATGGGCTAAAGATCCTGGCTAGGGCTCGGGAGGAGACCGGGCTGCCCATCATCACCGAGGTGATGACCCCACAGGATGTGGAGCTGGTGTTAGGCTATACCGACATCCTTCAGGTGGGGGCGCGCAACATGCAGAACTTCATCCTTCTTGATGAGGTGGGTAAAGCTCGCAAGCCGGTGATGCTCAAGCGGGGCATGTCGGCCACCATCGAGGAGTGGCTGCTTTCCGCTGAATACATCCTTTCCCAGGGCAATCGCCAGCTAATGCTCTGTGAGCGGGGGATCAGGACCTTTGAAACCTATACCAGAAATACCATGGATGTCAGTGCCATTCCCGTTATCGAGAAGCTGAGCCATCTGCCCATCATCGCCGACCCAAGTCATGGCACGGGGAAGTGGCACCTCGTCGCCCCCCTTGCCCTCGCCGCAGTGGCCGCAGGGGCCGATGGATTGATGATCGAGGTTCACCCCAACCCCGACCAAGCCCTCAAGGATGGCGCTCAGTCGCTTACCTTTGAGAACTTCCAGCGACTGATGGCCCAGGTGGTGGCGGTGGTGGCCTCGGTGGGGCGCAAAATGGCGGGCAGTACCAAAGGTTAACTGATAAAGGGTACATAAGTACTAAAGATGAATTGACAAAGATGACATAATCATGTAACCTATTTGCGGGAGCCCGGGGTGGAGAGAAGTGGGGAAACATGGATAAGAAACCAAGGAGTCGTGGGCCCCGATCAGCCAAGGGGCTCAAGGAAGCGGAGGAGAACTACAGGCAACTCATCGAGGACATCGATGATGGCTATCTGGTGGTTCGAGGCAACCGGGTACTGTTTGCCAACAAGAGAGTTGCCGCATTCCTGGGAAGACCCGTGGCGGAGATAATTGGTGGGCCTTTCGTGCAGCTTTTGACCCCTGATAGCCGTGAGAAGGCGGCGCAAATCTATGAAAGGACCAGGAGTGGAGAGCCGCCACCAGAGATAGAGGAATTTGCGGTTCAGCGAGAAGATGGGAGCAGCGTGTCCCTCGAGGTCAGATTCAAGCAGATCACCTATGCGGGCGAACGTGCCTACTCCCTGCTTCTCAGGGACATCACCGAGCGCAGGAGGGCCGAGGAGGCGCTGCGCGAGTCTCAGGAGCGATATGAAAGGCTGGTCGAGTCGGCACCTGATCTCATCGTCCATATCGACAGTAACGGAAGACTGGCTTTCATGAACGCATATGCTTTGCACAGGTTGGGCTACGCACAGGATGAGGTTCTAGGTAGAGACTTCTGGGAGTTTCTTGCACCGGAGTCCATCCCGATAGGACAGGCGGCATTCGAAAAGGCGCGTACCGGGGAGCCGGTAAAAGATGTTGAAATTACATTGCAAGCGAAGAATGGGGAAATGACTTTGTTTGAACTAAGGTCCATACCCAGCTTCATAGAAGGTGAGTTTCTTGGTGGGGTGGCAATCCTCAGGGACATCACCGAGCGCAAGCGGGTAGAGGAGGCGCTTAAGCAATCGGAGGGGAAATTCAGGCATCTGGTCGAGGACATCAGTGATGGCTATATAGTGCTTCGGGGGGAACGGGTAATCTTTGCCAATAAGAGGTCTCGCGAGATTGTTGGCTATGGGGAGAAGCAGATTGGGCAACCCTTCACCAAATTCTTGGCCCCTGAGGTGCTAGAGGATGTGATGGAATTATACCGAAGAAGCATGCGCGGCGAGCCTACGCCGGAGCGATATGAATCGGTGTTCCTCAGAGAAGACGGGACAAGGGTTCCTGTCGAGATCAGCGCTAAGGACATCATCTATGAGGGGAAGCCTGCCGTTTCTCAGATCATCAGGGACATCAGCGAGCGCAAGCGGGCAGAGGAGGAGATTCTAAGCCATACCAAGCGGCTTGAGGCCCTGCATGCCATCGCGCAAACGGTGAGCCAGACCTTGGACTTGGATGAGCTTCTAGACACTGCCCTGGCCAAGGTGCTGGAGGTGACCGATTTAGACGCGGGTGTCATCTATTTCATCGATACCGAGGCGAGGGAACTAGTACTTAAGGCTCATAGCGGGGTGTCTGAGGAGTTTGTGGGCACAATGGGAAGAATAAAGGTGGCGGAAGCGGACATTCAGCGCTGGCAAGAGGAGAGGGAGCCCACTTTTGGACTGGAGAGGATGCTTGACGAAGCCACCCTGGCCGGGGTGACGGCGGTAATAGAGAGGGAGGGGATGCAATCCTATGTTGGCACCTCCATGTGGTCCAAGGAGATGCTGCGGGGAGTGATGGTTCTTAGCAGCCGCTCCAAGCGTTGGTTTACCCCTGGGGACTTGGAGCTGCTTAATGTCATCAGCAACCAGATAGCGGTGGCCATTGAGAACGCCGAGCTCTTTGAACAGACCAGGGCCAGGGCCGAGGAACTGAGGGAATCCCAAGAAAGGCTAAATGCTCTAATAGAAAATGCCCCCGATGCCATTTTTGTCCATGACCTTGAGGCCAGATTCATAGATGGAAACAAAAAGGCAGAGGAAATGATTGGCTACTCTAGGGAGGAGGTCATCGGCAGGAGTTTCTTGGAGCTTGGGCTTCTCCCCGAGGAGTCTCTTCCGACGGCTATAGCGGCACTGGAGAAAAGCATCAAGGGTGAGCCATCAGGGCCCGATGAATATGAATTGATCAGGAAGGACGGCTCTCGGGTCAGCATTGAGATAACGAGCTTTCCCGTGGAAAGGGGAGGCAAGGTTGAGGTCATAGGCATGGCCCGCGACATCAGCGAGCGCAAGCGGGCAGAGGACGAGATTCTGCGGCATACCGAGCGGCTTGCCGTGACCGCTGAGCTGACCAGGATCATGGTCTCCAGCTTGAACATCAAGGAGGTCTTCGAGGCCTTTGTTGCCGGGGTGAAGAAGCTGGTTGACGCTGACCGCATCACCATCAACCTGATTGAGGGGGATATGGTGCGGGTTCTGGTCACCTCCTCGGAGATGGACACGGCGCTGCGGTCAGGGGCGGTTGTGCCCCTAGAGGGGTCAGCCGCGCAGTGGGTAATGACAAACAGAAGGGCCATCATCGAGGCAGACCTCGCCCAGGAGAGGCAGTTCTACAGCGATGAGACCCATTTTAGAGAGGGGCTGAGATCAGCGATCCGTCTCCCCCTTTTCTCCAAGGGTGAGGTCTTCGGCACCTTTAACCTCGTCAGCCGTCACCCCAATGCCTATGGGGAGAGGGAGAAAGAGATGCTCGAGGAGCTGGCCGGTCAGATTGCCGTTGCCATCGAGAATGACAGGCTGTATGAGGAGGCAAAGCAGCGCAAGGAGGAGCTGGAGGTAGCCTATAACCAGCTTGTGGAAAGTTCCAAGGCCCTGGAGAGGGGAAGGCAAGAGCTTGAGGATGCCTATCTAAAGATGGCCCGAACCCTCGTTCTCACCCTGGAGGCCCGCGACCCCTACACCCGTGGTCATTCGGATAGGGTGGCTCAGCTTGCCCGCCAGACCGCCTTCGAGCTGCGGCTCTCTCACGAGGAGATGAGGAAGATAGAGACGGCGGCAAGGCTTCATGACCTGGGCAAGATCGGCATTCCCGATGGCATATTGCTTAAGCCAAGCGCTATCACCCCCAGCGAGAGGGCTGAGATCCAGCTCCACCCCACAAGGGCGGTGGACCTTTTGCGTCACCTCGGCTTCCTCAATGGGACATTGTCCGTTATCGAGCACCACCATGAGCGCTACAACGGTGGGGGGTATCCCAACAGCCTTCGCGGCGAAGAGACACCGATGGGGGCACGTATCCTCGCCGTCGCCGATGCCTATGATGCGATGACTTCAGCCCGCCCCTACCGTCCTGCCATGGCCAGTGAGCAGGCTATCGAGATCCTCAGGGAGGGGGCGGGTACCCAGTGGGACGCCGATGTGATAGAGGCCTTTCTCCGCGCCTTTGGTAATTAAAGACCGAGGGAAGAGATGCTGGTTCAAGAGGAGCTGGCGAAGGTGGTGCCAAAGGGTGAAACTGCGCTCACCATTGGCGTTTTCGATGGCGTTCATTTGGGTCACCAGTATCTCATTGAGAAGCTTAGGGAAAAGGCTGACAGGGAGGACCTCCTTAGCGGTGTGGTAACCTTTCATCGCCATCCCCGCCTTGTGCTCTCTCCAGAGATCAAGGTTACCTACTTGACCAGCCTTCAGGAACGGATTAAACTTTTAACAAGCCTTGGTGTGGAGCTTATCGTTCCCCTTTCCTTCACCCCTGAGCTGGCTCAACTTCGTGCCCGAGAGTTCGTCGCTCTACTGCAGAGTGAGCTCAGGATGCGAGTCCTGGTGATTGGACCGGACTTCACGCTGGGCAGGGGGAGGGAGGGCGATGCCCACACCCTTGAATCGCTGGGTGAGGAGCTTCATTTCAGTTTAGAGGTGGTGCCACCGAAGGTGTGGCAAGGTGAGGTGGTGAGCAGCACGGCGATACGCCATGCTTTAAGCCAAGGCGATATGATAAAGGCGAGCGAGCTTTTGGGACGGCGCTTCAGACTAGCGGGGCAGGTGACAAAGGGCGATGAGCGAGGCAAGCTTCTGGGATTTCCTACAGCGAATCTAATCCTTGCCCCCGAGCAAGCCCTCCCTGCCGATGGCGTCTATGCCACGCGAGCCTTCCTTAGCGAAACGCTTTATAAGGCGGTGACAAACATTGGCATACGCCCCACCTTCGGCGGTGGCCAGCGCATCGTTGAGGTTCACCTCCTCGATTTTGAGGGGGAGCTTTATGGGCGAGAGCTTGACATCGAGCTGGTGGAGCGGCTGCGTGGCGAGATCAGGTTTGCCAGCGCCGATGAGCTTAAGGCTCAGATAACGAGGGACGTGGAACAGACTAGGTCATTGGAATTACAGGTGGGATGATGACCGCTGAGAAGCTTTCTTCCCTTTTAAGAAGAGGGGTTGCCGAGATCATCGTCGAGGAGGAGCTGGTGAGGCTTCTCGAGGCGGGCAAGCCTCTTCGCCTCAAGCAGGGCTTTGACCCAAGCTGCCCCGATATTCACTTGGGGCATGTGGTGGGGCTAAGGAAGCTGCGCCAGTTTCAGGAGCTGGGGCACCAGATTATCCTCATCGTTGGCGACTGGACCGCCCAGATCGGCGACCCCAGCGGCGAGTCCCAGACCCGCCCCATGCTTTCCCCTGAAGAGGTGCGAGCCAACGCCGAAACCTATATGAAGCAGTTCTTTAAGGTGGTGGATAAGGAGAGGGCCAAGGTGCTTTGGCAGAGCGAGTGGTTTGGGAAGTTCACCCTCAGCGATGTGATAAGCCTTGCCAGCAAGTTCACCGTGGCTCAGATGCTGGCGAGGGAGGACTTCTCAAAGAGGTATGCCTCGGGTCGCCCCATCGCTATCACCGAGCTCCTTTATCCACTGCTTCAGGCCTATGATTCGGTAGTTATCGAGGCCGATGTGGAGTTTGGGGGCACCGACCAGAAGTTCAACTGCCTGGTGGGACGGGAGCTTCAGCAGATGGCGGGTCAACCGCCGCAGCAGGTTTTCCTTGTTCCCTTGCTTTTGGGCACCGACGGCAGCATGAAGATGTCAAAGAGCCTGGGCAATTACATCGCCATCGACGAGCCGCCCAATGATATGTATGGCAAGGTGATGAGCATCCCCGACGACCTGATGATGGACTACTTCGAGCTTTTGACCGATGTT
>JAUXBC010000039.1 GCA_030619615.1 Dehalococcoidia bacterium | reverse complement strand
GAAAAACATCGTGCCTAGGATATTGGATAGGGTTAATGAGCCTGCGGACCTAAAGGGGTTGACCCTTTTGGAACTGAGGCAGCTTGCTGCTGACATTCGTGGTGAGATCGTTGCCATAGTGACCGCCAATGGCGGCCATCTCGCCTCCAGCCTAGGCGTGGTGGAGCTCACCATAGCCTTGCACAGATCCTTCGCTAGCCCCCATGACAAGATCGTTTGGGATGTAGGTCATCAAAGCTACGCCCATAAGCTGCTCACCGGGCGTAAGCCGCTTTTCTCTACCATCCGCCAGTATGGGGGACTTAGCGGATTTACCGAGCGCAGCGAAAGCCCTCATGACCCCTTTGGTGCCGGACATGCCTCAACCTCGATCTCTGCGGCACTGGGTATGGCCATTGCCCGCGATCTGGCGCGGGAAAGCAATCATGTGGTTGCTGTCATCGGAGATGGCGCTATGACAGGGGGGATGGCTTTTGAGGCGTTGAATCAGGCGGGGCATCTGGGCACCAGGCTCATCGTGGTCCTCAACGATAATGGGATGACGATCTCGCCCAGCGTGGGCGCCCTCTCCAGGTTTTTCTATAAGCTAAGGCTGTACCGCCGATACTATCGAGCCAAGGAGGAGGCGGAGCAGGTGGTCACCAGGCTGCCCATGGGGCCCAGGGTTTGGGAATTGGGGGCAAGGGTAAAGAAGAGCTTCAAGGGATTGATCATTCCCTCCGCCTTTTGGGAGGAGCTTGGCTTCGCCTATATCGGGCCCATCGATGGGCATGACATCGCTGAGCTGGAAGCGGCTTTTGCCCAGGCCAGAGAATACCATCGCTGGCCAACCCTCGTCCATGTGATCACCAGGAAAGGCAAGGGGCACGGCCCTGCCGAGGAGGATGCAGTTAGCTTCCACGGTGTGCCCCCAAACCAGCGCCCAAAAGAGGGCTCCCCCTCCTATAGCGAGGTCTTCGGCAAAACCGTCCTCCGCCTCGCCAGGGAGAATCCAAGAATAGTAGCGATCACTGCGGCTATGCGAGAGGGCATGGGGCTGAGCATGGTCGCTGAGGAGTTCCCGAAGCGAGTCTTCGATGTGGGCATCTGCGAGCAACATGCTGTTACCTTGGCTGCGGGTTTGGCGACCCAGGGGTTTATCCCCATCGTCGCCATATATTCCACCTTCCTGCAACGCGCCCTGGATCAGATCATCCATGATGTTTGCCTCCAAAATCTACCGGTGATCCTGGCCATCGATCGAGGGGGCATTGTGGGCGAGGATGGCAAGACCCACCAGGGTGCCTTTGACCTTTCCTATCTTAGTTTTATCCCCAACATGGTTGTCGCCTCCCCAAAGGATGAAAATGAACTCCAGCACCTGCTCTATACCGCGGTGAGGGCAAATCGCCCCTTTGCCCTCCGCTACCCTAGGGGTTCGACATTGAGCGTGCCCCTGGATGGGGAACTGCGGGAACTCCCCATAGGTAAGGGGGAGGTGCTCAGGGTGGGGAAGGACATGGCAATTCTAGCTATCGGGGTTACTGTGGCTCCCTCCCTTGAGGCATCCCAGCGGCTTGCTGAGAAGGGGATAGAAGCCACTGTGGTTAATGCCCGCTTTGCCAAGCCCTTAGATTCGTCACTGATCCTGGACCTGGCTCGTCAGACTAGAAGGCTGGTTACTGTTGAGGAGAATGCCCTCGCCGGTGGCTTTGGCAGCGCAGTGCTTGGGCTTGTGGAAAGCTCCACTATCCCCGACCTTCGGGTGGAGCGTATCGGGCTGCCCGATCAGTTCGTGGAGCAGGGGCCTCAGGGACTGCTCCGTGCCAAATATGATCTGGATGCTGATGGGATCGAGAGACGGGTTCTTTCCGCTTTTTCCGAACTCTGCGCTCATCCCTTGATGCAAGCAGGGAATTAGGTTAAGCCGTGCTTGTGGTGAGATCGAAGTGTTCGTAAATATCAGGTGCCTTGGCTTGCACCTGATTTTTTCGTTGGGGTAGTGGAGGAGGCGAGTAGAATAAAGGAAAAGTCAGAGCGTGTCTTTAAGGAGGGAAGATGAATAAGAAAACCCTCAAGGACATCGATGTCAGCGGTAAAAGGGTCTTGGTCAGGGTTGACCTCAACGTTCCCCAGGACGAAGAGGGCGCTATCACCGATGATACCCGTATTCGGGCGGTACTCCCCACTATTGGATATCTCATCGATAAGAAAGCGAAGTTGATCCTCTGCTCCCATTTGGGCCGTCCCGGGGGGAAGGTGCTCGATAAGCTGAGGCTTGCCCCCGTGGCTAAGCAGCTTTCCGAACTGCTTGCCATCCCTGTGCAGACTGCAAAGGACTGCGTTGGTCCAGAGGTGGAGGAGGCAGTAGGGAGGCTCAAAGAAGGGGATGTCCTGCTGCTGGAAAACCTTCGCTTTCACCCTGAGGAGGAGAGTAACGACCCTGACTTTGCCCAGACGCTGGCTCAACTGGCTGACATCTATGTTAATGATGCCTTCGGCACCGCCCACAGGTCCCACGCCTCCACTGTGGGCATTGCCGCCTACATACCGGCAGTAGCCGGTTTCTTGATGGAGAAAGAACTCGATATTATGGGCAGGGCGTTAGATGAGCCTGTTCGCCCCTTCGCTGCCATTATTGGCGGGGCAAAGATAAGCGACAAGATCGGCGTTTTAGAGCACATACTGGAGAGGGTCGATTCATTACTGATTGGCGGCGGCCTGGGGGCCACCTTTCTCAAGGCTTTGAAACACGATGTGGGCCGATCACCGATCGAGGAAAACAAACTAGACCTGGCCCAGTGGCTAGTGGAGAAAGCCGCAGAGAAAGGGGTTCACCTCCTTCTACCCACCGATGTGGTGGTTGCCGAAAGGTTTGATGCTGGTGCCCGCTCCAAGATCGTATCCGTCACCGCGGTGCCTTCGGGTTGGTACGTTATGGATATCGGGCCACGGACCACCGAACTATTTGAGGCCAAGCTAAGGAAGAGCAAAACAATCATCTGGAACGGACCGGTGGGTGTCTTCGAGTTTGACAAGTTTAGCAAGGGGACCAGCGCCATCGCAAACCTGCTCGCTGGCTTAGATGTTACCACCATCATTGGGGGTGGTTCGACCGCAGAAGTGGTGGAGGAGATGGGCTTGGCGGACAGGATGAGCCACGTCTCCACAGGGGGAGGAGCCTCTCTAAAGTTCCTGGAGGGCAAAACCCTGCCCGGGGTGGCAGTGCTCTTGGATAAGGAGAGCTGATGATCGGTCTTGACCAGATTAAGGATATTGCCAGACCCACGCCCTCCAAGATTGTGCTCCTGGTCATCGATGGCTTGGGGGGGCTACCCCATCCAAAGACAGGCATGACCGAGCTTGAGGCCGCTAAAACCCCCAACCTTGATCGGCTGGCGAAGGAGGGCATCTGTGGAATAATGGACCCGGTGAGCCCTGGAATCATTCCCGGCAGCGCCCCCGGTCATCTCGCCCTCTTTGGATACGACCCGTTGCGGTTCGTTGTGGGGCGCGGCGTCCTCGAGGCTTTGGGCATTGACTTCGAGCTTGAGGAAAGGGATGTTGCCGCCCGGGGCAACTTTTGCACTGTGGATGAGAGGGGTCTCATCACCGATCGCAGGGCGGGGCGTATCTCCACCCAAAGGTGCACCGAATTATGTGGGCTTTTAAGCGGGCTTAACATAGAAAACACGAGGCTCTTCGTCTCGCCGGTGAAGGAGCACCGCTTTGTGGCGGTATTCCGAGGGGAGGGGCTTTCCAGTGAGCTCAGCGATTCCGACCCTCAGAAGGAGGGTCTGGCACCCAAGAGCGTTATCGCTCTTTCTGCAGAGGCTACAAGGGCTGCCAGTATTGCCAACGAGTTCATCGCCAGGGCGAAGGCTGCCCTGGCCGATCAATACCCGACAAACATGGTGCTCCTCAGGGGCTTTGCCAAGTATCCCGATTTCCCTAAGATGGGCGAGGTCTTCGGGCTTAAGGCGGCTGCCATCGCCCCTTACCCCATGTATCGGGGGCTGGCCAAGGTTGTGGGCATGGAGCCCCTTGCCACAGGCGCTACCATTGAGGAGGAGTTTTTCGCTCTAATCGATCACTATAATAGTTACGACTACTTCTTTCTACATGTCAAAGAAGCAGATATCGCTGGTGAGGATGGCGATTTCGATAGGAAGGTTAGGGTTATTGAGGAGGTGGACAGAGCCTTGCCTAGGCTCATCGGTCTCGATCCGGATGTTATCATCGTCAGCGGCGATCATTCCACCCCTGCTGTGTTAAAAGGGCATAGCTGGCACCCTGTTCCCTTTCTTTTGCGCTCCCAGTGGTGCCGCCCTGACGGGGTGGAGGAGTTCTCAGAGAGGGCCTGTTGCCTTGGCGCTCTGGGAAGGTTCCCCGCTACCGATGTTATGCCTTTAGCTCTGGCAAATGCCCTGAAGCTGGACAAATTTGGCGCTTAGGATAGCTATGAGAAAAGCGCTCATTGCAGGCAACTGGAAGATGAATACCACCCTGGCTGAAGCCTTAGCCCTGGCGAGGGAGATGAAGGAGGGGCTGGACCGCATAGAAGGCGTGGAGAAGGTGATTTGTCCTCCCTTCATTTCGTTGGCCCTGGTTAAGGAGCTTCTCCAAGGCTCGTCTATTAAGATTGGGGCGCAGAATATGCACTTTGAGGAGAGGGGCGCCTACACCGGTGAGATTTCGCCCTTGATGCTTTCTGGAATTTGCGATTTCGTGATCCTAGGTCATTCTGAAAGAAGAGAGCACTTCAAGGAGACGGACGAAAGAGTGAACGAAAAAGTTGGGGCGGCGCTGAAGGCAGGGCTGACCCCCATCCTTTGCCTTGGCGAAAAGCTTGAGGAGAACGAGGCGGGAAAGACTGAGGAGGTGGTGACAAGGCAGGTGAGGGCAGCCCTTGAGGGCATTGAATCGCCTCGGGGGATGGTTATCGCCTATGAGCCCATTTGGGCCATCGGCACAGGGAAGGCAGCAACCCCTTCTGAGTCCAACGATACCATCGGACTTCTTCGCCGCACCGTTGCCCAATTATATGGTGAAGAGCTTGCCCAGGGGATGCGAATCCTCTATGGAGGTAGCGTCACCGCAGCCAATATCGCTGAGTTTATGGCGGAGTCTGAGATCGATGGCGCCCTGGTAGGCGGGGCCAGCCTGAAGGCAACGGAGTTTCTAAGCATCGTGGAACAGACAGCGGCGATCAAAAGGGCGAGATGAGCTACCTTATTGCTATTGTGGGTCCCACTGCGGTAGGCAAGAGCAAGCTGGCGATTCATCTGGTGCAAACTCTCGATGGCGAGATTGTGAGCGCCGACAGTCGCCAGGTCTATCGCTATATGGACATCGGCACGGCAAAGCCAAGCCTAAAGGAGCGTGCCCTTGTCCCCCACCACCTCATCGATGTCGTCGACCCCGATGAGGATTTCAGCCTCGCCCTCTACCAAGAGATGGCATATCGGGCAGTGAAGGAGATCCAGCAGCGAGGAAGGCTGGCGCTCCTGGTTGGCGGCAGTGGTCTTTATGTGAGAGCGGTGATCAGGGGTCTCCAAATCCCCCAGGTTCCTCCAGATGCTGAATTGAGGCGTAGCCTGGAGGAAAAAGCGGCAACCGAAGGCTATATGGCGCTCTATGAGGAGCTAAAAGAGCTCGATCCCGATGCGGCGAAAAATATCGATCCCCGAAATATCCGGCGCCTGATAAGAGCCATCGAGGTCTGCCGTCTTAGTGGAGTCCCTTTCTCCCAGCTTCAGGGAAGTGAGCCAACACCTTTTCGGAGTTTAGTCCTCGGGCTTACTACTGCCAGGGATGATTTGTATCGCAGAATCGATTCCAGGGTGGATCGTATGATGGAGCAGGGCCTAGTGGAGGAGGTCAAGGCGCTTCTGGAACGGGGCTACTCGCTTGACCTGCCTTCGATGTCGGGGCTGGGCTATAAGCAGATCGGGCAATATCTACGAGGGGAAGTGAAACTGCCTGAAGCAGTGCAGCAGATAAAATACGAGACCCACCGCTTCGCCCGGCACCAATATGCCTGGTTCCGCCCCAGGGACGAGGGCATCCACTGGTTTGACATTAGAAACGGGATAGAGGAGTCTGTGGGGAGCCTGGTGCAGGGGTTTGTGGAGAAAGGCAATGAAATTCGCTAAGATGCAAGCTACAGGCAATGATTTCGTCCTGATCGAGGCTGGCGATGCGGAGCGGGATTGGTCTCAGCTTGCCAAATCCATGTGCGATCGCCACTTCGGCGTCGGCGCCGATGGGCTAATCCTTCTCGTTTCCTCGAAGCTCGCTGACCTCGGCATGCGCATGTTCAACCCCGATGGCTCAGAGGCTGAGGCCTGCGGCAATGGGCTGAGATGCCTCGCCAGATATGCCATCGATAGTGGATTGGTTAATGCCAAAGAGCTGACCGTGGAAACGCTGGGGGGCATTAGAAAGGCGAGGGCCAAAGGAGAGATCATCGAGGTGGATATGGGAGTGCCTGAGCTAAAGGCTGAGCAGATACCGATGGTCATTGAAGAGAAGGTTGACATAATACTAGACCTTCCCGTCGTCGTTCACGATGAGAAGCTCCTTCTGACCTGCCTTTCCCTAGGGAACCCCCATGCGGTTTTTTTCACAGAGGAGGCAGTGGCAAAATTTCCTCTTTTCGAACTCGGGCCAAGGGTGGAGAACCATCCCATATTTCCCAACAGGGTAAATTTTGAGGTGGCGAACGTTTTAGCTCGAAAAAAGGTGAGGGCCCGGGTTTGGGAGCGGGGGTTAGGGGAGACCCTTTCCTGTGGCACCGGTGCCTGTGCTGTGGCTGTGGCCGCCCGACTTCATGACTATGTGGATAGTCACGTTGATATAATATTGCCGGGGGGTACGCTCGCTGTCCATTGGGATGGGGTCGGGGAGGTGATGCTCAGCGGACCTGCGGAGCTGGTGTTTTGGGGGGAGTGGGCCTGACTAGGCGTGGACATATCAGGGTTGGGCAATTAGAATAGTCTGGAGG
>JAUXBC010000003.1 GCA_030619615.1 Dehalococcoidia bacterium | reverse complement strand
ATGGGTATGTAGATCGATGAGCATTCTTTCGAACTAGGGGATTGTCTCTGATAAGCCCCAATCTCTTTTCTCTTCCTGACTTGGCTCATGCTTACTCTAGATCTCCCTCGCGAGGCGTAATCCACCCTCGATGGCTTGGGCGATTCTTTGAACCTCGACGCAGTCTCCTATAGAGTAGAGGGCAGCAACCTTCCCCACCAGCTTCTCGGCGAGCTCCTTATTTGGTTTAAGCCCCACGGCAAGCACCACGCTGTCTCCCTCGAAGAACTCCGCCGCCCCCTCTCGGCTAGCCCTCACCCCTTTGTCGGTTATCTCCACCACGTTCACCTTGGTCTCCATCCTTATCCCAGCGTCTCTCAGCCTCCCCAGAACCACCCATCTACTGGTGCGCCCGATGTCAGCCCCTACCCTTTCCAGCATCTCGAGGATGGTTACCTCCTTGCCTTTTTCTGCCAGGAAGTCGGCGGTTTCACAGCCAACCATGCCCCCGCCAACCACGATCACCCTCCGGCCCACGTCCTTCTCCCCGGTGAGCACCTCCAAGGCGCTGACTACATTTTTCCCCGCTACACCGGGCAAATCAGGGATAATGGGCGTTGCCCCGGTGGCTGAGATGACGACCTCAGGCTTTCCCTCCTCGATGGATTTGGCGCTGACCTCTTCACCGAGCCTAACCTTAGCGCCGCTTTTCCTAAGCTGGGTTTCTAAATACCTGGTCAGATTGCTGACCTCCCATTTATAAGAGGGCACGGAGGCGAGGAGAAGGTTTCCTCCCAGTCGGTCCATCTTTTCGAAAAGGGTGACCTCATGTCCCCTTTTTGCCGCCACCGCCGCCGCCTCCATCCCTGCGGGACCGGCGCCCATGACAAACACCTTTTTCGATCTTTTCGCCGGCTCGATGGTGTATTCTGCCTCCCTTCCCGCCCTAGCGTTCACGGCGCAGGCCATGGGGTTGCCCTCCATAATCGAATCGAGGCAGTGACCGCAGGCAATACAAGGTCTAATGTCATCGAATCTTCCCTCCCTCGCTTTATTGGGAAGCTCCGGGTCGGCGATGAGGGGTCGAGCCATGCCAATAAGGTCAGCCTTCCCCTGGGTAAGGATCTCCTCTGCCAGAATGGGATCGTTAATTCGGTAGGCGGCGACCACGGGGACATCGACCACCTTTTTTATCTCCTCGGCGATGTAGACGAAGGCACCCCTGGTGACTGACATATGGACAAGGGGCCTGGGGCATTCATGCCATCCCGCTTGGATATTCAGGCAATGAACACCAGCCTTCTCTAGTATGGATGCCAGCTTTTTGGAATCCTCCAGAGTGTGTCCTCCCTCCATAAACTCATCACCTGACATGCGGCAGATAATGGGATAATCGGCTCCTGCCTTTCTCTTGGAGGATTCGATGATCTCAAGAAGGAATCTCATCCTATTCTCCAGGCTTCCCCCGTATTCGTCGCTGCGCTTATTGGTGCAGGGGGAGAGGAAGCGGTTGATCATATATCCAATTCCACAGTGAAACTCTATGGCATCGAAGCCAGCGTCCCTCGCTCGGCGTGCCCCTTGACTGAATTCATCCACCATCTGGTGGATCTCCTCCGAAGTAAGCGCCCTTGGCGTTGGGCCGCGGCGAGTGGCCACCTCTGAAGGGGCCACCTCCTCTGTAGGAGCACCTTCCTCCTTGGCCCAATAGTACTGAAGACCGATCTGGGCAGCGATCTTTGCCCCCTGGGCGTGAACTACGTCGGTGAGCTGTCGAAGACCGGGGATGAACCGCTCATGATATATCCCCGTCATTCCGGGCAAAGGCCTGCCCAGGCTGGAGGGCATAATAATGCCCGTGGTTAGGAGGGCTGCGCCTCCCCTTGCCCTCTCGGCATAGAATGTCTTAAGGCGCTCTGTAACCATGTCATCGGCCCCGTAGCCGGTCATTACCGGCAGGAACACTATCCTGTTCTTCAACTCTAATTTCCCCACTTTGATCGGCTGAAACAGGTTCTTTAACTCCGTCATTCTTCCTCCTTTTTCCACTTGGATCATCTTCTACATGCTATCTGACTACCGAGGCGAATATGCTATCGCCCCCTCACTAGGGACCAAAGGGTGCGTAGCGGCCTTAGCTTGATGAAGGCGGTGGGCAGCTCAAGCTCCTTTTTCCCACTTGCCGTGGACATGTTCACCCAGTCCACCGTGGTCTTAATTTGGGACAATTGCTCCTTCTGGCCCGAAGCAACTATGTCATCGATGCGGTGGAGCATCTCCAGGGCGGTGTTTATGCGATCTTCGGTGGCTTCAGCCATTTCCTTTGAGATGGAGCCATGGCTTGCCTTCAGGCGATTGAGGCGCAGCAACGCTTCATAGGCGGTGAGGGCGATCTGGTGGCGGTCGAGCCACTCTGTTTCGTAGTTGAGGGTGTACTTCCAGCTTGGCTCAAGCAACGCCTGGCGATGCTCCTCCAGCCCACGGAAAAGGAGGCGGTAGCCGTAGCGCTCTGGGTGTTCGAAGGCCAGGCTGCCGGGCTCGAGGAAGGGAGAGAGAGGAGCAATGAAGGGGGAAACTCGCTTGTCTCCCTGAAATTTATCTAGCAGGAAGCCGCAATAGTCGATGGTATCCATCACCGACTTTGGGGTCTGCTTGGGCAAGCCGATCATAAAGAAAAGGTCTACTCGGTGGCAGCCTGCCTTAAGGGCACCCTCTATCGTTTCCTCCAGGGCATCGTTGGAGTAGTGCTTGCCCACAGCCTCCCTCACCTCAAGGTCATGGGATTCCGGGGAGATTTCGAGGCAGAACCCAGGGCAAGCTTCGCCCATTCTTTTCAAAAAATCTCTGGAGGCGGGGGTGAACACCTCTAGGATAAGCTGGTTTTTCTTTCTCTCCTCGCCCAAAAGTTGGAGAAGGCGGTGGGCATAGCCCTCCCCTGCTTGTCGGATGTCGCCAAGGATGAAGATGGGACCTCTGGTAATGCGGCTGATCCTTTTCACATCATATGCCACCGCCTCTGGAAGGCGAAAGGCGGGACGGTGTCGGTTGAACATCTGGCGGAAGGTGGCGGCGGAGCCACCGCAAAAGATGCAGTTTTGGGTGCAGCCGCGACAGGTGAGCACCGCGGTGATCGGATAGCGCAGCCACCGCTGGAAGGGGAGGTAGTTGGCAAGACCGCGGTATCTTAACGCCGATTGCACCGTGTGGTCATAGTAATGAACCATTAAATCGCCAAGCTCATTAGGGACGTAAGATAGCGGGTTTTCGTGCACCTCCCCCTCGTCATCTCGCCAGGCAAGGTTAGGCACCGCTTCGGTTTCTCCCCCCTTTAGGATGCAGTCCATTAGCTGGCGAAAGGGCTCCTCCGTGGTGTCGCCTCGGAGCACATAGTCGACCTCGGGATAATGGAAAAGCTCCTTATAGTAGCAGGAGGCGGAGAGGCCACCGATAACCAATTTTGCCTTGGGATGATGCCTCTTTACTATCCGGCCTATCTCGATGGCACCATGGGCATGGGGGAGCCAGTGCAAATCGATGCCGAAAACGGGCGAATCCAGGCTCTTAACCAGCTTTTCGGCATCAAAATTTGGGTCGCGGAGCATGCGAACTGCCAGGTTCACGATGCGCACCCGGTATCCAGCGCGCTCCAGATACTCAGCGATGCTGGTAAATCCTATGGGATACATCTCAAAAATGGGGGAGGACGGAATGAGGTCGCTGATCGGGCCATAGAGTATGGTCTTATTACGAAAGTCGTAAACGGTGGGTGGGTGAAGCAAGATTAGGTCTGGCTGGGGCATAAGAGTTGCTCCTTCAATGATAATATCCAACTTCGAGGAGCAGGTCAATAGTGGGCTTTCCTTCCCAGGCAGCGTATGGTATTATATTAAATGGAAAAGGAGAGGGCATTTGCTGGGGAACTTTGGCTATATCGGAATTTTTCTCATCGCTGCTCTCGGTTTCACCATCTCTATCATAACACTCCCCATCCTCCTCAGGCGTTTCCGCATCGTCCCCAAGAAGCCCAACCCGGTGAAAAGCTCCACCTATGAGTGTGGCATGGATACCGTGGGCACGTCCCGGGTTCAGTTTAACTTCCGCTATTACTTCTATGCCCTGCTCTTCGTGGTCTTTGATATACAGGTGGTCTTTCTCTATCCCTGGGCCGTAGCCCTCGGTGAGCTCAAGCTCTTCGGGCTTTTGGAGATGCTTGCTTTCTTCCTGATTTTGGTCGTCGGTTTCCTCTATGCCTGGAGGAAGGGGGTTCTGGAATGGAAATAGAGGGGATGCCCTATGTGAGCGGCGATCTCGATCATGCCGAGGGCGCCGAGATCGAGTCCCTTATCAAGGCCTCTCAGCAGCCTTACCCTGATGCTGTCAGTTGGATGGAGGAGGAGATTCAGAGGAGTGTCCTGGTTACCTCCATCGATCACCTCCTGAATTGGGGCAGGCGCTCCTCTGTCTGGCCGGTGATCTTTTTTCCTGCCTGCTGCGCCTTCGAGTTCATCGCCACCGCAGCTTCTCGCTTCGACATCTCCCGTTTTGGCATGGAGATTTTGCGGGCATCGCCGCGCCAGGGCGACCTGATGCTCGTCGCCGGGACGGTTACCTGGAAGCTGGCCCCGGCTATCAAGCGAGTCTATGACCAGATGCCTGAGCCGAAGTGGGTTCTAGCCATGGGGTCCTGCGCCATCAGCGGCGGAGCTTTCCGTGATTCCTATAGCGTGGTGCCCGGGGTGAACCGTATTGTCCCTGTGGATGTTTATGTGCCAGGGTGTCCGCCACGCCCTGAGGCACTCCTCCACGGGATAATCATGTTGCACCAGAAGATCGATAAAGACACCTTTTTGAAGAAGAGGTAGGATGACCACGCCGCTTTCCGGTCGAGATGTTGCCCGGCAAATAGGAGAGCACCTCCCCGATGCCGTCACCGATTTCGATGAAACCGCTGTTTTTGTCAACGGCGAAGCCCTCCTTGAGGTGGCGCGCTTCCTCAAAGAGAACTCCGAGCTCGGCTTCGATTACCTCGCCGCCATCACCGCTGTGGACTTTTTCCAACATTTTGAGGTTATATATCATCTAACCTCCATCAAATATAACCATAGCATTGTATTAAAAACGAGGTGCTGCACCAGAGAAAGCCCCACATTGCCCTCGGTGATCGGTCTATGGCGGGGCGCCGATCTTCAGGAGCGCGATATCTACGACCTGATGGGGATCGCCTTTGAGGGGCACCCCAATCTGAAGCGCATCTTCCTTTGGGATGGGTTTCAGGGACACCCCCTGAGAAAGGATTATCAAAGTGCCACTTAAGACCGAGCCGGTGATGATCAATTTCGGTCCTCAGCACCCCTCGACCCACGGGGTGTTTCGGATGAGGATAACCTTCGATGGCGAGGTTATCGTCGATATGGAGCCCATCTTTGGCTACCTTCATCGCGGCATCGAGAAGCTTGCCGAATCGCGAACCTACACCCAGAATATCCCCTATACCGATAGGCTGGACTACCTGGCCTCGATGTCCAACAACCTTGCCTATGTAATGGCGGTGGAGAAGCTGGCCGGGATCGCTGTCCCCGAGCGTGCCGAGTATCTAAGGGTGATCATGGCGGAGCTGATGCGCATCGCCAGCCACCTTATCGCCGTTGGCGCCTTATTGAACGACATGGGTGCTTTCTTTACCCCCTTTATGTATATGTTTCGAGAGCGGGAAAAGATTCTGGACCTCTTTGAGATGGTATGCGGGCAGCGTCTCACCTATAACTATATGCGCATCGGCGGGGTCAGCCACGACATCCCTGAGGAGTTCCTGCCGGCAGTGAAGAGGTTTATCGATGAGATGCCTGGCTTCGTCGATGAATACGATCAACTGCTTGCTGAGAATGAGATCGTGCTGGCGCGCACTAAGGGGGTGGGCATTCTCCCCGTGGAGCTTGCCATCAATGCCTCGGCGAGCGGTCCCGTGCTGCGAGCCAGCGGGGTAAAGTGGGACATCCGCAGGGCCGACCCCTACTCGGTTTATGATCGATTCGATTTCGAGATCCCAACGGGCAAAATGGGCGATGCCTATGACCGCTACTGGGTGAGGATTCAGGAGATGAGGCAGAGCACGCGCATCGTAAAACAGGCCCTGGGGCAGCTCCCCCAGGGTGAGGTTCGAGCCAAGGTCCCGGCCACGTTCAGGCCTCCTCAGGGGGAGGCCTACAGCCATATCGAGGGGCCAAAAGGGGAACTGGGCTTCTACTTGGTTAGCGATAACTCCCCCAACCCATATCGCTTTAAGGTTCGTGCCCCATCGCTGATAAATCTCACCGTGCTCCGGGACTTGTGCTTGGGCTGGAAGCTCGCCGACGCTATAGTCATCTTTGGCAGCATTGACATCTGTATGGGCGAGGTGGATCGCTAGTGGGAATCCTTGAGCAATTCCAGCAGTGGCTTTTGAATTACTGGCCCTCCTGGGCGGCCTATCTGGTGCCGCCATTGGTTGCCTTCGCCATCCTCTCTACCTTCATCCTGACTGTGGTGATGGCTTTTATCTATATCGAGAGGAGAGGCGTAGGACGGTTCCAGATTCGCCGTGGTCCCAACCGGGCAGGACCTTTTGGGGTCCTCCAGCCGGTGGCCGATGCGATAAAGGTGCTGATAAAGGAGGACATCATCCCTGCCAGGGGGGACCGCTGGGTTCATTGGCTTGCCCCGATCATCGCCTTCATCCCCGCCTTGATGATCTTTGCTGTGATACCCTTTGGCCAGGGAGCGTTCTTCGCCGACCTTAACGTTGGCATCCTCTATATAATCGCCATCTCCTCGCTGGGCATCATCGGGGTTTTCATGGCGGGCTGGGGTTCCAATAACAAATATTCCCTGGTTAGCGCCATGCGCACCGTGGCTCAGATGATAAGCTATGAGATCCCCTTGGTGCTTTCCATTATAGGCGTGCTCATCATCACCGGCTCGCTTTCCATGGTGAGCATCGTTGAGGGGCAGCATGTCCCCTTCCTTTTGCTCCAGCCCCTGGGATTTCTGATCTTCTTTATTGCGGCGGCCGCTGAGCTCAACCGCACCCCCTTCGACCTCCTTGAGGCGGAGTCCGAAATCGTCGCTGGCTACCACATTGAGTACTCGGGAATGAAGTTTGGCCTCTTCTACCTCGGCGAGTATACCCATACCTTTGCCATCTCCGCCATTGTGACCACCCTTTTCCTCGGTGGATGGAGTGGCCCCTTTCTGCCCCCCGCTCTCTGGTTCCTGATCAAGGTTTTCTCGGTGTTTATCCTTCTTTTCTGGCTTCGGAGCACCCTGCCCCGGTTAAGGGTGGATCAACTGATGGGATTTGCCTGGAAATTCCTCTTCCCCCTGGCGCTGATAAATGTCTTTATCACCGGGGTTGAGGCCATTATCTGGCCCGCTTTCCCCTGGCAGCTCATGTTCCTCAACATCCTGATTGCCGCCGCCCTGATCGTCCTCTGGTCGGGCTTCTTTAGGGTGGCGGGGGAAAGGGTGAGCTTTAGAAGATACGGTCGGGGAATTGCCAAGGGGATGGCGCTGACCGGGGAGCATCTGTTCAGGCACCCCATCACTGTCCAGTATCCAGAGCAGAGGCTCAGCGTTTCCAAACGGGCGCGGGGCACTGGGATTATTCGGGATGAAAGTAAGTGTGCCCCCTGTGGCCGGGCATGTCCTGCCGGAGTGGATGCCCATGGCTATGTCGCCCTTATCTCCCAGGGCAAGTTTAAGGAGGCACTTGAGCTCGTCAGGCAAAGTCTTCCTTTCCCAGCCATCTGTGGTAGGGTTTGCACCCACCCCTGCGAAGCAGCATGCAATCGGTGCAAGGTGGATGAACCCATCGCTATCCGCGACCTCAAGCGCTTCGTGGCTGACTATGAAATGAGGGTAGGGGAAGAGGAGATAACCCCGGCCCCGCGAACCAAAGAGGAGAGGGTGGCTGTTATTGGCTCAGGTCCCGCAGGCTTAACTGCCGCTCATGACCTGGTCAAGATGGGCTATGGGGTGACCGTCTTCGAAGCGCTCCCTATCCCTGGCGGGATGCTGTCTGTAGGTATTCCGGAGTATCGCTTACCTAGGGAGGTAGTTCAAAAGGAGATCGAGGCCATTCAAAAACTCGGTGTTGAGCTAAAGCTGAGCAGTCCGGTAGGCAAAGATGGCCTGACCTTGGAGGCGCTTCACAAGCAGGGCTATAAAGCAATTCTTGTAGCTGTGGGTGCCCATAGCAGTATGAGATTGGACATCCCCGGTGAAGAACTTGAGGGCGTGTATCACGGTGTTTCCTTCCTCAGGGACGTAAACCTGGGTAAAGAGGTCTGGGTGGGGGAGCGGGTAGCCATAGTTGGCGGGGGTAATGTGGCGATTGACGCTGCCAGAACAGCTCTCCGACTTGGCGCTAAGGAGGTAGTTATTGTCTATCGGAGGTCAAGGCAGGAGATGCCAGCCAGTGAGGAGGAGATAGAGGAGGCTGAGCATGAGGGGGTCAAGATCAATTATCTGGCGGCGCCTGTGAGAGTCCTGGGCGGGGAGGGAAAGGTAACAGGCCTGGAGTGTATTCGGATGGAACTGGGAGAACCTGATGCCAGCGGTAGAAGGCGCCCCATACCCGTCGAGGGCTCTGAATTCGTCCTCGACACCGACATGCTCATCCCAGCCATCGGTCAAACCCCTGACCTTTCCTTCCTGCCTGGGGATCACAAATTCCATATAACAGGTAGGGGAACATTTGAGGTTGACCCTGGCTGCTTGGCTACTAATATACCTGGCATATTCGCCTGCGGGGACGCCGTAAGCGGGCCAGCGACAGTGGCTGAGGCTGTAGGGGCCGGAAGCAGGGCTGCCATCGCCATTGATCGCTATCTCCGTGGCGAAGAACTGGAGTTAGCGGAGGAAGGGCTGCCCCTAAAGACGGTAGATATTGAGGATATGGATGTTAGCGACATAGTGAGTAAACATAGGCAGCCAATGCCCCGTCTTCCCCTTAAGGAGAGGATCCCTGGATTTAAGGAGGTAGACCTTGGCTTCTCAGAGGAGATGGCTATAGAAGAAGCTAGCAGGTGTCTCAACTGTGGTGTTTGCGCTTGGTGTCGACAGTGTGAAAAGATATGTCCCAATAGGGTTATCGAGATAGAACCGGACGGCACCCAGGATGGGAATATGGGAGTCAAAAGGTTTGACATCGATTTTAGAGCATGCTTATTCTGTGGTCTGTGCATCGAGACGTGCCCCGCCCACAGGCTTTATTTGGAGAGAATCTATGAGTCTGCTACTTACCGCGAGGCAGACTTAGTTGTGGATAAAGAGGGGCTAAGACCATCTCCCCAGAAGCAGCCGAGCTCCTATGCCCGACCCGAGCTTGAGCCGACCTTGCCCAAACAGACCCTTCTTTTAGACCGCACCAAGAGGGGGCGCTAATGGAAACGGGGATTGCTATATCCTTCTGGATTTTGGCGGCGCTGATCATCGCCTCAGCCTTGGCTGTGGTTTTGTTGCGCAATATCTTTCACGCCGCCCTCTTCCTGGTGCTCTGCTTCTTCACTATAGCCGGGATCTTCGTCATCCTGAGCGCCGATTTCCTGGCTGCAGCTCAGGTTCTCATCTATGTAGGCGCTATTGCAGTGCTAATTATCTTTGCCATTATGCTTACCAGGGAGACTCAGCGGGGTAGCCCCTCAGGAAGGTTGCGGCTTCCCGCTTTGATGCTGGGGCTTTTGTTTCTCGCCACCATGGTGTTTGTGGTGGTGAGCACCGACTGGCAGGTCATCAAGGAGATTCCCGATCAGGCAACCACATCAGCCATTGCCCAGGCCCTTTTTAGCGGGGAGGAGGGCTTTGTCCTCCCCCTTGAAATAGCGGCGGCGCTTCTCTTGGCAGCGATAATAGGAGCTATTGTGCTGGTCAGGGAGAGATAGATGGTTGTTGGTCTTGAGCACTTTCTAATCCTTTCTGCGATCCTCTTTTCCATCGGACTCTATGGCGCTCTAGCGAAGCGAAACGCCGTGGTCATCCTGATGAGTATCGAGATCATGCTCAATGCGGTGAATATCGCCATGGTGGCCTTCTGGCGTTATATTGCCCCGGTGCTGATGACGGGGCAGGTCTTTGTTATCTTCATTATGGTGGTCGCTGCCGCGGAGGTCGCCGTTGGCTTGGCGATCATAATCGCTATCTATCGAAGCAGGGAAACGGTGGATGCGGAGCAGATCGATCTCATGAAGTGGTAGTAATATGCCGCCTGAAGTAGCCTTAGCTATTATCCTGTTGCCCTTTTTCTCCTTTGTCATCATCTCCTTTGTAATCAGACCCTTCCTCAAAAATCGGCCCCAGCTCAGCGGCTACATCACCATCGCCTCCATCGGTGCCTCTCTTCTTCTTTCTATGTGGGTCTTGATTGAGGTGATCAAGGCTCCGGGGCATGTGCTTCCCATGCCCGACTACCAGTGGCTGGTGGTCGGTGATATTGCAATCAGCATAGGGGTGACCCTGGATTCGCTGGCTGCGGTGATGCTCATTGTAGTCACCTCGGTCAGCCTTTTGGTCCAGATCTACTCCCAGGGCTATATGCATGGCGACCCAGGCTACTCCCGCTACTTCGCCTTCATGTCCCTATTTACCTGCTCCATGCTGGGGCTTGTTCTTGCCGATAACCTTCTCTTCCTCTATGTATTCTGGGAGGGGGTGGGTCTTTGCTCCTATCTCCTCATCGGCTTTTGGTTTCATAAACCTGAGGCGGCCAGGGCAGCGACAAAGGCCTTTGTGGTCACCAGGATCGGTGACTTCGGCTTCTTGGCGGCGATCCTGTTCCTCTTCGCCAAGACGGGCACCTTTGACATCGGCGAGCTTCATCAGCTTGCCCTAATTGGCGCCCTTGGTGGCACGGTGCTCACCTGGGCTGCCATCGGCGTCTTCTCCGGGGCGGTGGGCAAGTCGGCGCAGTTCCCTCTCCATACCTGGCTCCCCGATGCCATGGAGGGTCCGACGCCGGTAAGCGCCCTGATCCATGCCGCCACTATGGTTGCCGCTGGCGTTTACCTGGTGGCTCGCCTCTTCCCCATGTTTGCCCACTCCCCTCAGGCGATGATCACGGTAGCTATCATCGGTGGCTTCACCGCCATCTTCGCTGCCACCATAGGCCTGGTGATGAACGACATCAAATGGGTACTGGCCTACTCAACCATCAGCCAGCTTGGTTACATGATGCTTGGTCTGGGTGTGGGAGGCCTGGCGGTGGGCATTTTCCATTTGTTCAACCACGCCTTCTTCAAGGCGCTCCTCTTCATGGGGGCGGGGAGCGTCAATCATGCTACAGGAACCTTCGATATCCGTGAGATGGGCGGACTGAGAAAGGCGATGCCCTGGACCTTTGCCACCTTCCTCATCGCTTCCCTCAGTATTGCTGGTATTTGGCCTCTCTCAGGGTTCTGGAGTAAGGAGGGCATCCTGGCCCATGCCTGGGCGCATCAACCCATATTGTTTTTCTTGGCTATGGCTACCGTATTCCTCACTGCCTTTTACATGTTCCGTGTGTTGTTCCTCACCTTCGGTGGGGAGTATCGGGGGGGCAGTTCCGATGCTCACCCCCTTCGGGAGTCGCCCCTGGTGATGATCCTGCCTATGGCTTTATTAGCCATCCTCTCCGTTATCTCGGGGTGGCTGCCGATAAGCGGATTCCTGGGAGGGGAGTCTCATGGTTTCTTCAGCGCCCTTGCCAGCCCCCTGGCTCTGGTGTCGCTGCTATTGGCTGCCCTTGGCATCCTGCTCGCCTATGCCCTTTACAGTGCAAGGTGGCTCTCTGTGGAATCATTAAGACAGACCTTTGCCCCCCTCCATACCTTGTTTTCCCGGAAGTACTGGCTCGACGAGCTTTATGAGAGGGTATTTGTGATGAGGATATTGGTTGATGGGCTTTTCGCCGCCTGCCATTGGTTCGATGACCAGGTTATCGATGGTGCGGTGAACGGCATAGCTGGTGGCACAGTGACCGCAGGTAGGGTTATCAGGAGGTTACAGACAGGGCAATTGCAGGCCTATGGGCTTGCCATCTTTATTGGCATCTTGGCTATTGTGGCCTGTTTCCTTATCTTTGGCTAGAAATCTTAATAGCGGGGGGACTTTTGAGCTTTCCCTATCTCTCTATAATCATCTTCCTCCCCCTCATGGGGGCGATTGCCATTGCCCTTCTCCCTCGCGCTGAGCCGAGGCGGGTAAAGCTCATCGCGGCCTTTTTCACCCTATTGGCTTTTCTTCTATCTGCTGCTCTATTCTTCATGTTCGATAGGTCTCTTGATGGGCCCCAGTTTGTGGAGCAGGCGTCTTGGATCCCTTCGATCAATGTCCAATATTTTCTCGGCGTCGATGGGCTGAGCCTGCCCATGCTAATCCTCACCACCATGCTTGGCTTCCTCGCCGTTCTCGTCTCCTGGAGGATCGACCGCAGGGCTAGGGAATACTTCGCCTGGCTCCTCGTCCTGGAGACGGGCATCCTGGGGGTGTTTTGCTCCCTGGACCTGATCCTTTTCTTCCTCTTCTGGGAGGTGGAGATCATCCCCATGTATCTTCTGATCTCCATCTGGGGAACGGGGAGGAAGGAGTATTCGGCAATGAAGTTCGTTATTTATACCCTCTTGGGCAGCGCCCTGATGCTCGCTGGCATCCTGCTCCTTTATTCCCATGCCGGCACCTTCGACATGGTGGCGCTGGCTCAGATGGGGCTTGAGCCAGCCCTCGGCTCTCTACTGGCCACGGCGATCTTCTTCCTCCTCTTCTTTGGCTACGCGGTGAAGCTACCCGTTTTCCCCTTTCACACATGGCTCCCCGATGCCCATACCGACGCCCCCACCGCGGTGAGCCTGATCCTTGCCGGGATACTGATCAAGATGGGCGGTTACGCTATGATTCGTGTCTGTGTGAGCATATTCCCTGAGACCTCCCAGACCTATGCCCCGCTCCTCGTTGCTTTAGCGGTGGTCAGCGTCCTCTATGGAGCGGCGGTAACCCTGAGACAAAGGGACCTGAAGAGGCTGATTGCATATAGCAGCATCAGCCACATGGGCTATGTGCTTCTGGGCATTTTTGCCTTGAGCCAGGTGAGCATGACCGGCGCCACACTACAGATGTTTAGCCATGGGATCATCACCGGGCTTCTCTTCGCCCTGGTGGGCCTCGTCTATGACAAGACGCACGTAAGGAGCATCCCTGAGCTTGGAGGTCTAGCCCGCCGGATGCCGATTATCCTTGTCGTTTTCAGTGTTGCTGGGCTTGCTGCCTTGGGACTGCCCGGCACCAGCGGCTTCGCTGCCGAGTTTCTGGTCTTCCTTGGCAGCTTCCGCAGCACTGTGGTCTCTGGCATCCAGATCTACACCATCCTCGGCGTTTTGGGGATTGTGATCACCGCAGGCTACATCCTTTGGATGCTGCAGCGCGTATTTTATGGCCCCCCTAAAGCGCAGTATGAAGGTGTTCTTGATGCCGATAGGTTGGAGAGGTTCACCATCTTCTCCCTGGCGGCGGTGATCATGCTCATCGGCATCTATCCCAGGATATTGACCGATGTCATCGACATGGGCATCTTGCCTATATTTGGAGGATTAGGCTTGTAGGGGCTTTCATGGAAGCGAGAGAAATTATTTTCGCTGTAGGGGCGGTGATCGAGGATGATGGGGGCCGCATCCTCTTGGTGAGGCATGTCCCTGAAAGAAAGGGATTCTGGCAGGGGAAGTGGATCTGCCCCGGGGGCAGGCTGAACCTGGGGGAGGAGATCGAGCAAGGGATAAAAAGGGAGGTGAGTGAGGAGACCAATCTGGAGATACGCCTCACCACCCCGCTCGTCCCCTTCGAAAGGATTGTGAAATTGGAGGGGAAGACAGCGCTTCATGTTATCTACGTCGATTACCTGGCAAAATTGGTGGGGGGAGAGTTTCGACCTGGCGGCGATGTGGGTGAAGGCATCTGGGTTCGTAAGGAAGACCTCCCCGGGATTTGGGAGGAGCTTCATGACGACACCAAGAGGCTGCTGGAGATAGCGAAGGTTGTTTAGTAAGATGGGGAGCGAGCATTGAACCTTTATCTACTGTCACCTGAAATAAGCCTCTGTGCCCTGGCTTTAGTGGTGATCCTCCTCGACCTTTTCATTGGGCGGAAGTGGATTCTGGGTGTGGTGAGTGTTGCCGGTCTCATCGTCCCTGCGGCCTTCACCCTTGCCTTATGGGGAGTAAATGAGACATCCTTTAATGGCGCGCTGGTGGTAGATCCGTTCTCCCTGTTCTTCAAGCTCTTCTTCCTGGTGATCGCCGCCCTGGTGCTCCTCTCCTCTACGGACTATGCCCATAAGTTCGCTGGCTTTCGAGGGGAATACTACGCCCTGGTGCTTCTCTCCGCCATGGGGATGATGCTCATGGCATCCACCAGGGAGCTGATCTCCATCTATATCGCCCTGGAGCTGACAAGCATCTCCCTTTATGCATTAACCGGCTTCTTAAAAGACCCCAAATCCAGTGAAGCGGGATTGAAGTACCTGCTGCTGGGGGCAGTGGCCAGTGCTGTGTTGCTCTATGGCATGGCAATGGTTTTTGGACTCAGTGGCACCACCCATCTTAATGAGATCGCCGCATCTATTCCGGCAGGGGGACTCCTAGCTAGTCCGGCGCTCCTCATGGGGATTGTTTTGCTGGTGGCCGGCTTCGGCTTTAAGATTGCCACCGTCCCCTTCCAGATGTGGGTCCCCGATGTCTATGAAGGAGCACCGACGCCGATCACTGCCTATCTTTCCGTTGCGAGCAAGGCTGCGGGGTTTGCCGTAATCCTCAGGGTTTTCTATGAGGCCCTGGGACCGCTGAGCCTGGATTGGGGGATTATTTTCGCCGTGCTTGCCGCCATCACGATGACCCTGGGCAATGTGGTCGCCATCGCTCAAACGAACATCAAGCGAATGCTGGCCTACTCCAGCATCGCCCATGCGGGCTATTTGATGATGGGGCTTGCCGCGGTCAGCGCCCTCGATCCCGGTACCCTTGGTCCCAGTGGTCCCAGCGCCCTGGTCTTCTTCCTGGCGAGCTACGCCCTCACCAATCTGGGGGCCTTTATCGCCATCATCGCCATCTCCAACAAGATCGATAGCGATGAGATCGCCGATTACTCGGGGATGGCGAGGCGCGCCCCTCTCCTCGCCTTGGCGCTAGCCCTTTGTCTCATCTCCCTTATCGGTATCCCGCCCACAGCGGGTTTTGTGGCCAAGATCTATATCTTCACTGCCGCGGTGGACTACGGGCTAATCTGGCTGGTGATCATTGCCGTAATCAACGCGGTGATTTCAGCATACTATTATCTAAGGGTAGTCAGGGTGATGTATCTCGGCACCCCGCTATCTGAGGAGAGAGTGCCTTCCTCATGGGCGCTCCGTGCCGCCCTTTCTTTCGCCTGCCTCGGTGTGCTCTTTCTTGGTGTTTACCCCTGGGCGCTGCTGAGAATTGCCGAGACTGCCGTTAGCCTGTTTCCTTGACAGTCTCAAGCGGTGATGGTAGACTTCCGTATGCACGCTCTGGTTTAGTCTTTCGTCGATTTGCTGAGGTCCAATCTGTTGAAGAAAGTGGGCATTCTCTATCAACCCAAGATCGCTGCCGCTGTTGCTCTAGCCGAGGAACTGGCAAGTTTTTTGCCTTCCCTGGAGGCCTCCGTTTGGCTTTGTTCTGCCTGGGAGGAGGGGGAGGCGAAGGCCCAGGTTGAGGGCACAGAGCTGATCCTTAGCGTTGGCGGCGATGGCACTATTCTGAGAGCGGCCCGCGCCGTTGTTCCCTGGTCTGTTCCTATTGTGGGGATAAATCTGGGAAGGCTAGGATTTATGACCGAGCTCAGTGCTGAGGAGGCTCAGCAGAGACTCCCTGCCTTCTTGGCCGGGGAGGGCTGGATCGACGAACGCGCCATGCTTCAGGCGGAGCTGGCGGGTAAGGATTTGACCTTTCATGCCTTAAACGACGTCGTTGTGGGCAGGGGCGCCACATCTCGGGTGGTCTATGTGACGACTATTATCGATGGTGCCCCCTTGACCACCTACAAGGCGGATGGCTTGCTTTTGGCTACCGCAACGGGGAGCACGGGTTACTCTTTGGCGGCCGGTGGCCCCATTCTCTATCCCCAAGCCAAGGAGATCCTGTTGAATCCCCTTTTTCCTCACCTCACTTTCGCCAATGCCTTGTTATTTCCCTCCACAGCCATCGTGGAGCTGACG
The DNA here is from genome assembly GCA_030619615.1 of Dehalococcoidia bacterium. GTDB lineage: Bacteria > Chloroflexota > Dehalococcoidia > E44-bin15 > E44-bin15 > E44-bin26. The sequence continues at coordinate 7,343 of JAUXBC010000003.1, read as the reverse complement.
GTGGGCACCGACCACCAGGCGATGCTCAGCATCGATGGGCAGATCAATATTGAGCTGGAGAGCGGAGATAGCATCAGGGTCATGCTTAGCCCCCATGTTACCCGTTTTCTAAGGGCTAAGCCACCGACCTTTTTCTATAGTAGTTTGATGGAGAGATTGGGGCAGAGATGAAGGTGGAGAAGGCACGCATTGGCGACATACCTCAGATACAAAGGCTGGTTAATTACTTTGCCGATAAGGGGGAGATGTTGCCCCGCTCCTTGAGCGAACTCTATGAGAACATCAGGGACCTCTTCGTGGTTCGGGATGGCGATGAGGTGGTTGCCTGTGCCGCCCTCCATATATTCTGGTCGGATCTAGCCGAGATCAGGGCCGTTGCTGTGGCCGAGGAGATACAGGATAAAGGGGCTGGTGCCTTGCTTGTCCAGGCCTGCCTCGAGGAGACAAGAAGCCTGGGAATCGAAACTGTTTTCTGCCTCACCTATAAGCCTGATTTCTTTGAGAGGCTCGGCTTTCATCAGGTCGACATGATGGAGCTGCCGCGCAAGGTCTGGGGGGAGTGCCTGAAATGTCCCAAGTTCCCCAACTGCGATGAGGTGGCTTTAATATATGAGCCAAAGGCCGTCTTGGAGTCGCCTTGAGTGAGGAGCGAACCTTAGAGAGCAAGCTGGTATATGAGGGGCGTGAGGTCAAGCTTCGCCTGGATACGGTGGTGCTTCCCTCAGGGCGGAAGACGACGCGGGAAGTGGTGGAGCATGTCGATTGTGTCGCTGTTGTTGCCATAGATTCAGAGGATAATGTTCTCCTGGTGCGTCAGTTTCGTAAGCCTGCGGAGAAGGTGCTACTGGAGATCCCCGCTGGGGGCATCGAACCTGGTGAACAACCTATCCAGTGCGCCCTTAGAGAGCTGGAGGAGGAGACGGGATATATTGCTGGGAAGCTGGAGAGGCTTGGTGGCTTCTACAGTAGTCCCGGCTACTCAAACGAATTTTTGCATCTCTTCCTGGCCACGGAGCTTCAACGGGGTAGGCGTGGTGCCAAGGAGGATGAGGCTATCGAGGTAGTGCCCATCCCTCTGGCAGAGATCGCAAATCTTATCTCATCGGGCGAGATTTGCGATGCCAAGAGCATCGTTGGCCTTTTCACCCTTGTCCTCAGGTATCGAGGGGCGAATCCCTTTGCATAAAAGGGGCGTAGAAAGGAAAGACAGTGAGGATATGCCTCCTTTGCAACAGGGGTAACATGTACTGCGGCGGTCAGGGGGTTTACCTCTATTACTTATCTCGGGAGCTCCAGAGACTGGGTCATGAGGTTCATGTAATTGTCGGCCCTCCCTACCCCTATATCCCTGAGGGGATAGGTGAGCATAGGGTAGAAAACCTGAACTTCTTTGAGTTCGGCTTCCCCAAACAAGCCCCCTTTAAGGTCTTTACCCCCCTCAACCTCTACGAGCTGGCGGGGACAAGGCTCGGGATGTTCACTGAGATGTTCTCCTTCAGCATCAGGGCCTATCAGAAGTTGCGCCAGCTCCTCCCCGATAACCGCTTCGACATCATTCATGACAATCAGACCCTGGGCTATGGAATACTGCTGATGAAGGCCTTCGAAATCCCTATCGTGGCCACGGTGCACCACCCCTTACCCATCGATAGAAGGACCGATCTTGCCCATCTGGACAGGGCGTGGGAGAGGTTCGGCCGGATAATGTTCTATCCCTTCTTGATGCAGCATCTGGTGACTAAAAGGATGGATCGGGTGATCGCCGTCTCCGCCAGTGCCGCCGAGGAGACGAGGAATACCTTCAAGGTTCCTCAGAGCAAACTGAGGGTGGTTCACAATGGCATCGATATAGATATGTTTAGGAGGTTGGATGGGGAGAGGAAGGAGCAGGGTCGCCTCATCATCGTTGCCAACACCCCGGACCGCAAGAAGGGGGTTGTCTATTTGCTGAGAGCCCTTCAGCTTTTAAAGGAAAAGATCGATGTGAAATTGACCATAGTTGACCGTGGGGCTCCCGACAATGAGTATACCCCAGCATTGGTGAGGAAGTATGGACTTGAGGATAGGGTTACCTTTACCGGGAGGGTGGATGTGGAGGAGCTGGTCAGGTGTTACGCCACGGCGGAGGTGGCGGTGGTCCCCTCCCTTTATGAGGGCTTTGGTCTTCCCGCTGCCGAAGCGATGGCCTGTGGCCTTCCGGTGGTGGCGACCACTGCCGGGGCCCTCCCCGAGGTGGTGGAGGATGGAAGGAGCGGCATCTTAGTGCCACCGAAGGACCCCCATGCCCTGGCTGGGGCCATCGAGCGGCTACTTGGGGATGGACCACTTAGGCAGGTGATGGGGGGGGAGGGAAGGAGGCGGGTGGAAAGGCACTTCACCTGGAAGGAGGCAGCGAGGAAAACCCTGGAGGTATATCAGGAGGTCCTTTAGGTGCTCACCGTCAATTTCGATCTCTTTCCCATAGAAAGCGGCGATAGGTTTTTGGATGTGGGCTGTGGCGAGGGAAGGCATAGCTTTGAAGCATGCCGAATCAATCATTGTACGGTATATGCCCTGGATAGGGATGACCTGAGCCTGAGAAAGACCCGCTACGTTTTGCACTATATGGACACGCAGCGGGTTTCAAAGGGGAGGTGGAACGTGATGCGCGCCGATGCCCTTAGCCTCCCCTTTAAGGATGCCTCCTTCGATAAGATAATCTGCGCCGAGGTTCTGGAGCATTTGGCCGACGATGAGCGGGGGATCAAGGAGCTGGTAAGGATATTGAAGCAGGGTGGGGCAATGGCAGTTACCGTGCCTACCTACCTCTCGGAGACCGTCTGCTGGGCGCTAGATAGGGACTATTATAATCATCCCGGTGGCCATGTCAGGAAGTATAAAGCCCAGGAACTGATGGATTCCCTGCGCCGCAATAATCTGGCAGTATATGCCATCCGCCACGAGCATGCCTTCCACTCCATCTATTGGTTCCTTCGCTGTGTCTTCGGGCTTAGGAATGAGGATGCCTCGATTCCGTCTCTTTACTACAAATTCCTGGAGATGCAGATAGTCACTAGGTCTAGGTTTGTTCACCGCATGGAACGCATCTTAAACTTTTTCTTCCCGAAGAGCATGGTCATCTATACAAGGAAGATTTAGCAAAAGGGGGGAGCCTGGGGTGAAGATATGTCTCCTTTGCTATCGTGGGAATAAGTATTGTGGCGGTCAGGGGGTTTACCTCTATTACTTATCTCGAGAGTTTCAGAGGCTCGGTCACCAGGTCGATGTAATAGTAGGCCCACCCTATCCCGATATTGCCGATGGGATCAGGGTGCATAAGCTGGAAAGCCTGAACCTCTACGATCGGAAGAATGAGGGGGTGAGTTTTCTCCCCAGGGGGAATCCCCTGCGCATCTTCGCCCCCGTTAATTTCTTTGAGCTCGCCGGAACAAAGCTGGGAATGTTCCCTGAAATGGTTACCTTCAGCATCAGGGCCTATTTGAAGGTGCGAGAGCTTCTGCCCGATCATCGCTTCGACATCATCCACGATAATCAGTGCCTGGCCTATGGCTTGCTTCCGATGAGGACCTTAGGCGTGCCTATAGTCGCCACCATCCACCACCCCCTGCCTATCGATATCAAGGCTGAGCTAGCTCAGGCGCCAAACGAATGGGAGAAGATCAAGCGAATCCTCTTCTACCCTCCCCTGATGCAGGGCATTGTTGCCAGGAGGTTGGACGGAATAATCACCGACTCCTGGAGCTCGGCACATGAGGTGAGCAGGATGTTCAAGGTGCCCCAGAGCAAAATAAGAATGGTCTACCTGGGGGTCGATACTGATGTTTTTAAGAGGTTGGATGGGCATCGAAAGGAGCAGGGTCGCCTGATCATGGTAGGCAGAACGGGAGATCGAAAGAAGGGCATTCTTTACCTGCTTCAGGCCCTAAAGCTACTGAAGGGGGATGATGTCGATCTAAAACTGACCATCGTGGATAAGCTAACCCCTGGCGACAGCTTTGCCTTGAAGCTGGTTGAAAAATATGGGCTTGGGGATATGGTCACCTTTACCGGGAGGTTAACCACAGAGGAGCTGGTGAGCCAGTATTCAGCGGCGGAGGTTGCTATTACCTCCTCTGTTTATGAGGGTTTTGGGCTTCCTGCGGCGGAGGCGATGGCCTGTGAGGTTCCGGTGATCGCCACTAGGGCCGGGGCACTCCCCGAGGTGGTGAAGGAGGGGGAAACCGGGATTTTGGTGCCGCCTAAGAACCCTCATGCCTTGGCCACTGCCATCAAGCGGCTGCTTGAGGATGAATCTATGCGTCGCAGGATGGGCGTTGAGGGCAGAAAGAGGATGGAAAGGCATTTCTCGTGGCCGGAGGCAGGAAGGAAGATGCTCCAGGTATATGAAGAGGTTTTATCGGGTTAGCTATTATAACTTCTCCTTCGATGGCGTAGCCCAGAAGGGCGATCGAGTGGCTATGGAGAAACGAAGCGTGGTCGGGTTGCTTCCACCGCCTCAGCGATAACGGCGGCAATGCGGGGCACCACTTGGCCCGGCGTATAGCGCAGGGCGCGCTGGCGCAGCTCCCTCGCCACCCGGCGGCGATCCTCGGCATCCCGGAGGTAGTGATCAAGCCGGGCGAAGAGCTCCTGCGGCGTGTCGTAGAGGGCGTCCCGGCAGTTGTCCGTGATCTCCGGGTAGCTGAATCGATCGGGTAGCAGGCAGCAGTTCTCGGTATACATGGCCTCCACTGTGGAGACGCCGAAGGTCTCGTGTCGGGCCGTGGACACCTGGATGTCAGCTTGCCAGAGCAGCCGGAAGTAGGCGTCCAAGCTCAGGGTGCCGCCTACGTTCATCCGGCCCGGGAAGCGTTGCTGGAGGGCCTTGACCCGCTCCTCCACGGCCGTGCCTCCCACGTCACGCGTGATGACCACTTGGCAGTCATGGGTGCTGAGGGCCCGCTCCGCCGCGTCTAAGAAGAGTCCCGGCTCCTTGGTGGGCACCATCGAATGGTTGAAAACGATGGTCGGGCGCTGGAATCGCTCGTCGGTCCGGGCGGCGTTGATCGCGGCCGTGTCGATGGGGAGGCCCACCACCCGCAGCCGCTCCTCAAGTCGACGGGCCGCCTCGGGCTGCCACTGCGCGACGTTGTGGAGCAGCACCTCCCTGAAGTACTCACTGGTCACACAGACCCGGTCCATGGCCAGAAAGTTGGCTAGGTCGGTCACCTCCATGCCGGGGTAGTGGATGAACCGGAATGCGTCTGTGGGATCCCAGTGGCTGCCGTGGGTGTAGCCTGTAATCGCAGCACCGATGCCCAGATCCCCAAAGATGCGACGCACCTCCTGGGGAAACTGCTGGAGGGCATGGAAGATGAAGACGGCATCGTATTCCTCGGGCGGGATGCGCAAGAGGGCTTGGTAGCCCCCCAGGATCCAGGCCAGCCGCCGCCGCTCTATGCCCACCAGCTCCGGGGGCATCTCCGGCTGCACGCGCCGGACTTGGACGCCGTGGCGGGGCAGCTCGGCCACGATGGCATCGACAGCGGTGATGCCGTAGCCGACGGCGTCGGACGCCTTGTAGTCCTGGCTCTGCGATACGAACCCGGGGAAGAAGAGCAGACGCAGGGTCATGCTATTCTCCGAAACCTCGCTCTCTGGTCTTCAAATTCCGCAATCCCAAAAAGAGGCTGGCTGTTCCCGGGGGATACCCAGCCTCTATCATAGTCCTGGCACCCTTAATCCCAGCTTTAACTCTTCCCTATCCTAAACATCTTGGTGCCGCCTGTCGGGCACACACCCTGAGTTGCCGGCCCACCATTCTTCATAGTTATGCCCTTCGGGGTGCACTTGATAATAATCACATCGCTCAGCGAGGGGAACCTGCGGGCAAGCCTATCCAGAAGAACTAAGATAGTTGCTGAAACCCCTCGAGGCAAGAGGGCGAGGGTCTTTCCCCAATAGGGCGCTGTCCAGAGCAAAGAGATGCCTATCGTTTCCTTCACCTGAAAATGTCGATCCGCCAGGCGTCTCAGCAGCCAATAATCAAACTTGCAGGTGTGGTCGGGAGGGATCTCCCATGGTGTCCTTCCGTCTTTTGCCCTGTTGAACCTTTTCGCTATCGGATACCACAACCTCCCCAGCCGGCAACTGAGGCTTTCGAAGTTGGCGATGGCGATTATTGCTGCCCCCTCGGGCTTGAGAACCTGGGACATTTCCTCCATCGTCCTCGCAGCATCGACGAAGTGGTCCAGGGCACCTTTGCACATAACCTTATCCAGGGAATGCCTTTTAAAGGGCAAAGCCTCGCCTACCCCTCGCACTAAAGCGACCTCGCCATCGCTGATATATCTTTTCGCCTCCCTGATCATCTTCCCCGAGGGATCAAGCCCCACAGCCTTTCCACCCCTCCTCGCCAGTTCCAGGGCGTCCACAGCCCTGCCACACCCAATATCCAGAACCCTCCCCCCTTCGCCTAAGTCAACCATCTCCCAGGTTGCCTCGGCCATCCTGGCAAAGATGAAGGTGGTGTCGGGATAAACCTTTTCCGGCACCACCCCTGCATCGTCCCAATCGAGGTCCACTTTGCCTTGCACTTCCCCTCCGATTAGGGCCTAAGCCCCACCGCTATCCACTGCACGTTTGCACCAGAGACGGAGGCGCCACTGTCGTCTGTGAGGGATATGAAGAAGCCCCCTGTTCCGTTGCCCCAGGCGGAGGCGATCACTGGCACCCCACCTACCTCGGCGTTAGCAACCACCACCGGGGTGCCGGTGAAGGAGGTGGGGAAGAATACGAACTCACCATTACTATAGGTGCCGATATCTGCTTGGATTGCGAGGTCAGGAACAAGGGTAGGGTCTCCCTCGCCCACAGCAATCCACTGTAACCATGCCCTGGGTGGGGAGGTGCCATCATCCTCGATAAACGCGCTCATAAAGCGGGCGGGCCCAACGCTTCGTGGGCTGGCGATATAAGGCTCCACCGGAGGCGAGTAGGGACTCGAATGGGCGTTGTTGACGACGCTGACCGCAGTGCTGTCGAAGAGTATGGGGTAGTATACCCAAACCGCATTGTTGTGTTCAGTGTGTTCCGTTTGAATGGCCAGGCGCTCGTCGGGATTGAGTCTCCACATGCCCTGTGACACCGCGATCCACTGCACCGATGCTGAAGCCGCAGCGACGCCATCATCGTCTATGAGACGAATTTTGAAGTTTGTGTCTGTAATATCATAAGCCCAGGCGATAACCGGGTTATAACCAACCCCGGCGCTGGCAACAACTATAAATGGGAGCAATGTTGGTGTAGGAGCAGGGCCGGCTATGAACCAGTTCTCATCATAGTCGCCCTCGTCACCATCGGTG
>JAUXBC010000019.1 GCA_030619615.1 Dehalococcoidia bacterium | reverse complement strand
CTCCCTTGATGCGGAGATCCCCTACAGTCTTCTCGCCTTCCACCCCCAGTTCCTTATGGGGGATCTACCCACCACATCGAGGCGGCTCGCCTATGAGTGCCTGGAGGCGGCAAAGGAAGCGGGGCTGAGGAATGTGAGGATCGGAAACCTTCATCTGCTGAGGGATTACTAGGGGGAAAAGTGGGGATCAGAAGAAAGGCGAGGACAATAGCGCTCCAGGCGCTCTTTGAGGTCGACTCGGTGGCCCATGATGCGGGGGAGACCTTGGATCGACTTTTGGAGGAGGCTTCTTTGCCTGAAGGGGGGGCGCTTTTCGCCCGCGAGCTGGTAGGCGGTGTTCTGAAAAACAGGGAGAGGATCGATACCATGATTCAGAGCTATGCCCCCGCCTGGCCCGTGGCGCAGCTAGCTGCCATCGACAGAAACATCCTGAGACTTGCCATCTTTGAGATTTTGTTGAATAATAAGGTCCCGGTTAAGGCGGCTATCAATGAGGCTGTGGAGCTGGCCAAGACCTTTGGCAGCGAAAATTCCCCAAAGTTCATAAACGGGGTCTTGGGCACGGTTAGTGCTCAAGCGAGTAGATAAAAAGAAAGGAGGTGAAAAGGTGGCGACCGTTTTCGAGAGGCTGAAGAGGATTATCGTGGATCAATTGGGTGTCGAGGAGGAGCAGGTGACGACCTCCGCCTCCTTTGTCGATGACCTGAACGCCGACTCCCTGGACCTGGTGGAGCTGGTCATGGCTATAGAGGAGGAGTTCAGCGATGACAGCAGGAGGATACAGATATCAGACGAGGATGCAGAGAAGATGAGGACGGTCCAGGATGCCCTCGATTATATTAGGGAGTTAGGGATAGACGACGAGTAGCTAGGGAATGTTCTGTTAACGAGGAGTGCTTCAGTTATTATTCTTGTTCGCCAAGGAACCTCTCTGCGGAGAGGGCCACAGTAGCGCCATCCCCGGCGGCAGTTATCGCCTGTCGTGCCGCCTTTTTGCGGATGTCGCCGGCAGCAAAAATCCCCGCTATCTCTGTTTCCATCCCCTCGCCAGTGGGGACGTGCCCCTCAGCATCCAGGGAAAGGAGATCCTTCAGGTAATCAGTGCTGGGATGCAGCCCCGCGTAGATAAAGACCCCAGATACCTCCAAGGTTGATCTGTCGCCCGTTTTTACATTGCGCAGGCTGAGCCCTGTGACCTTAACATCGCCCAAGATTTCCTGGACCACGGTGTCCCAGAGGAACTCTATCTTCTGGTTGGCAAAGGCTCTTTCCTGGAGGAGCTTGGCGGCGCGGAGTTGGTGGCGACGGTGAACGATGATCACCTTTGAAGCAAATCTGGTGAGCAATATCCCCTCCTCCACCGCCGAGTCCCCGCCCCCGATCACCGCCACAACCTGGCCTTTGAACAGAGGGCCATCACAGGTGGCACAGTAGGAGACCCCTTTGCCCAGGAGTTTCTCCTCACCGGGCACGCCAAGCCTGTTGGGCTCAGCGCCTCCAGCGAGGATCACCGCCCTGGCCACATATTCGCCCTCGGTGGTTTTAATAACCTTTTTTCCCTCGGCAAGCCCGATGCCCACAACCTCAGCGCTAAGCGTCTCTAGCCCATATTTTTCCGCCTGGCGGTGCATGGCTTGGCCAAGCTCGTAGCCGCCGATGCCATCGGGAAAACCAGGGTAGTTCTCCACAAGCTCCGCATTGGAGATCTGACCACCAATAACCCCCTTTTCGATAAGCAGGGTGGTTAGCCTTGCCCTGGCACAATAAAGCCCTGCGCTCAAGCCCGCCGGCCCTCCCCCGATGATGATCACGTCGTAGGTTCTATCCACAGCCTTTGACATTCCCCGATAACCTCTCTTTGCGCCTCGATGGCCTCCATTATCGCCCGATATTCTACACAGCCCGATAGCTTGAGGACGCCGTTTATCGCCACCACCGGTAGGGGTAGGTTGTAGGTTCTAACCCTATCGATGATCTCTGGGGGTGCTTCTGACCGGGCGAGGTCGATGTACTCCACCTCTACGCCATCGCCATATTTCCTTTTCAGATGCTCAGTGACGAAAGCTATCTCCTCCAAAGACCAGGCTACCCCGCAATAGCCGGAGCAATGCTCCTCCTTGCTATGGTCGAAGATGGTCACTCTAACAGTCACAATTTCATCTCTAAGAGGCGAGGATTTCATCTAGAGCCTTCTTCAGCTCGGCTTTAGGTCTGAAGCCGATAAGCTGGCCAATAGGCTCCCCCTCTTTAAAAAGTAGCATTGTAGGGATGGCGGAAACGCCATACCTTGCGGAAAGGGTGGGCGCCTCATCAACATTGAGTCTGGCGATGCCTATTTTCCCTTCATACTCCTCAGCGAGCTCCTCTAGTATGGGGGCTACCGCCAGGCAAGGGGGGCACCATGGGGCCCAAAAGTCCACCAGCATCGGCGTTTTCGCCTTGAGCACATCTTGATCAAAGGTCTTCTCGGTGACATCGACCGGTTTTGCCATAACCTATTCCTTTCTTTATGTTATCCCCCGCCTCACTGCCTCTAGAACCCCCTGTTCCACCGCCCGCTTGGCGATGAAGATGGCGTTCTTGATCGCCTTGGCGTCGCTTCTGCCATGAGCAATGATCACATTCCCCTCCACCCCGAGAAGAGGCGCCCCACCGTGCTCGGCATAGTCCAAGCTCTTGATAACGCTGCGCAATGCAGGCTGTAGAAAGAAGGCTGCAATTCTGAAATAAGGTCTTTTGGCCAACGCCTGCCTCAGCGATTGGAACAGCATCTCGCCAAGCCCCTCGCCGGTCTTGAGCATTACATTGCCGGTGAAGCCATCGGTGACCACCACATCTGCCACCCCTGTGGCGATATCATTGCCCTCCACATTGCCCACGAAATTCAGGCTGCTGCTCTTAAGCAGCCTATGGCCCTCTCGAACCAGCTGGTTTCCTTTGCTCTCCTCCTCTCCGTTGCTGAGCAGCCCAATTCTGGGGCGCTCCACACCGAAGACCCTCTCCATATAGACGCTGCCCATTTGAGCAAACTGAAGCAGAAAGTTAGGTTTGCAATCGGCATTGGCCCCTACATCGAGCAGAAGAACAGAATGCCAGGGGGTGGAGAAGAGGAACCCTAGGGCGGGGCGCTCGATTCCCTCGATGCTCCCCAGGATATGGAGCGCTGCCACCATTGTTGCCCCGCTGTTGCCTGCGGAGACCAAGGCGGAGACATCGCCCCTCTTGAGGAGGTTCATGCCAACTACAATGGAGGAGTCCTGCTTTTGGCGTACCGCTTGAGCCGGGTGCTCCTCAGAATCCACCACTTCATTGGCGTTAACGATAGATATATTTCTCAGGCGGTAATTTGCCAGCTCAGGTTCCAGGGCACTCTCTCTGCCCACGAGCACTATCTCCCCACCATGCTCACGGCAAGCCTCCACCGCCCCCCTCACCAGCTCATGGGGAGCACGTTCACCTCCCATGGCGTCCAAAGCGATTCTCATCTTCCCCTCAATCGCTAGCTGTTCTTTCCCACATGTCGCATCGCCCTCCCCAGCGGGCGAGCACCTTGCCCTCGAGGAAGATCTGAGCGATCTCGCATATACTGGGGCAGGCTTTACATGAGAAGGATGAGGTGCGGAAATTGGCGTCAGCCACCCCAAACCCGTTGAACTTTGTGCCATCGCCGTGGATCGACATCTCCTCATGGGCAAGAAGAGCGGCCCCAATGGCCCCCATCACCTCATGATGGGGGGGCACGATGACCTTGGTATCGAGGGTTTCCTCGAAGGCCCTCACGATGCCCTCATTAAAGGCAACGCCACCCTGAAAAACGATGGGCGGCAGAATCTCCTTTCCCAGACCGACATTGTTGAGGTAGTTTCGCACCAAGGCCTGGCAAAGGCCATAGATGATATCCTCGGTCCGATGCCCCATTTGCTGCTTATGGATCATGTCTGACTCGGCGAAAACGGTGCACCGCCCGGCGATGCGCACCGGCTTCTTGCTCCGCAGTGCCCTTTGCCCAAAATCCTCGATCCTGATATCGAGGCGTGACCCCTGCTGATCGAGGAAGCTTCCCGTGCCCGCGGCGCAAATGGTGTTCATGCCAAAGTCGGTGACGATGCCGCCTCTTATCATGATAATCTTTGAGTCCTGCCCCCCGATCTCGATGACCGTCTGCACGTCGGGCATATAGTGAAGCGCCGCCACCGCCTGGCTGGTGATCTCATTCTTGATCACATCGGCGCTGACAATCACCCCCGCTAGGTAGCGAGCGCTCCCTGTGGTGCCCACCCCCCGGATCTGGGCAGCACAGGGCAGCCTCAGCACAATCTCCTTAAGACCCTGCTGCACCATAGCAATGGGCTTACCCTGCGTGCGCAGATAGAGGGCGGTGAGAAGCTGGTCCTCCTTATCCAGCACGGCAAATTTTGTGGTCACCGAGCCGACATCGATACCGAGGTAGACTTCCATCACTGACACCCGCTCATCGGCGATCAGGGTGAGCACAGGGATGTCCTCCTTTATTCGGCGGCAAGGAATTCCTCCTTGATCCTTGCCATGGTCTCGGGCTGGGAAATTATGTCCACCACAGTCATCGCCATGGCCTTTGCCCCGTCTAGAAGCCCGCGGTGCCCCGTTTCCGAGGCAGCAGCCCAGCAAAACTCCGGGGAATGGGTCATAACCTCAACGGGTGCTATCGCTACATAGGGATGAATACTGGGCACCACAGCGCTGACATTGCCCATATCGGTACTGGCAAAGGGTCTGCTCAGGGGTGGCTGCACCTTACGCCCCAGAGCCTCCATATTCTTGGTGAACAACTCCGCCATGGCTAGGTTGATGCGCATCGGGGCGTAATAGCCCTCCGACCACTTATACTCCAAGCGAGCGCCGGTAGCCAGTGAAGCCGCTTTGAAACAGTTTATCACCTTTTCCTTCAGTTCATCAAGATAGGCCTCGTCCTCGGCGCGCACGGCGAAGCTCCCCGCGCTGTAGCTAGGGACGATATTTGCCGCTTCGCCTCCCTGGGTGATAATGCCATGGATGCGGGCCCGCTCCCTGATGTGTTGCCTCAGGGAATTGATCCCGTTGAAGGCTTGAATCATTGCCTCCAGGGCGTTGATCCCCTCCTCGGGGCGGGCTGCGGCGTGAGCCGCCTTGCCGAAGAACTCAACCTCAAGACTGATGCAGGCTAGGGCTTCAGTGCCGGCGATGTCCAGAACGCCGGGATGCACCATCATGGCGGCGTCTATATCTTCAAAGGCGCCCCTCTGTAGCATGATCGCCTTGGCGGCATAAAGCTCCTCGGCAGGGGTGCCGATAACGACAACCCTTCCTCCCAGTTGGTCGATGGCGCCTCTCAGGGCAACGGCGGCACCAACGGCAGAGGCAGCTATTATGTTATGACCGCAGGCGTGTCCTAGCTTTGGTAGGGCATCGTATTCAGCAAGAAGAGCCACCGTCGGTTTTCCCGATCCGTAGCTCCCCTTGAAGGCTGTGGCCAGCTGGCAGATCCCTTTTTCGACTTTGAAGGTGTTCCTTTTAAGGTAGGAAGTTAGCCAGCGGAATGCTTTTACCTCTTGGAACCCAAGTTCTGGGTTTTGGTGAATCCTGAGGCTGAGCTCGATAAGCTCCTCTTGGTGAGCATCCACCTCCGCTGCCACCATCGCCTTCAATTTCCCACATCCAAGCTCTTATGTCTGAGAGGCATTTTTGAGGTATAAAATAAATGCGACCTATTTCTAGCCCCTTTACCCTGAAAAACTTAGTTCTTGGGGAGGAACTAGGTAGTTGCCCTGGTAGCTATGGCTTCTTTTATGAAACCAACTATTTCTCCCCTTGTGGCCCCCGGAGCAAATATACCGTCGAAACCGATCTCCCTCAGCCTGGGCTCATCGTAAGGTGGGAAAACACCTCCAATTAGAAACAGAGTGGAGTCTTTTATTCCACTTCGCGCGGCTATATCGAGGAGTTCACCCCCTTGAGTTAGGTGATTACCTCCCAGTGTACTTATCCCCACAACATCCACATCCTCCTGAATAGCAGCCTTAACTATTTGCTCGGGAAAAGCATTGCCCACGTAAATTACTTCCATCCCGGCGTCTCTTAGCATGCCAGCTACGGTGATAACCCCTCTCCAGTGAACCTCCAACCCCAATTTAGCCAGCAGTACCTTGATTTTCTTCTCTGCGCCTGTCATAGTATAGCCACCCCCATGATTCTACCAGTATATAGGTGGTTTCCATAGCCCGAAGGCTTCCTTGAATACCTGGAACAGCTCCCCCTCGGTGGCATCGGCCTTAGCCGCCTCAAGGCAGTAGGGCACAATGTTCTCCCCTTTCTGGCAAGCTTCCCTTAGCTGGCTCAAACAGCCCTCTACCCTCCGGCTATCCCTTTTTTGTCTTAGTTTTCTCAGCTTTTCTTGCTGCCTTTCCTCCACCCCCTCGGGATAGCGGAAGACGTTGATCTCAGGCAGCTCCAGGTCAGAGGCTCTAAGATAATTGTGGCCCACTATGGTTATCTTGCCCTCTTCGATCGATTTCTGTTCTTCAATGGCGTACTTGGCCACTTTCTTGTGCAACCATCCCTTCTCCACCGCTGAAACCATACCGCCCATCTCCTCGATCTCGGTCACTTCGTCAAGGATTCTTTTCTCTATCTCATCGGTAAGGGCTTCGACGTAGAAAGAGCCCCCCAGGGGGTCGACCACTTCAGTAACCGCGGTCTCGGCCTGGATGATTTGCTGAGTTCGCAGGGATACCAAAGCGGCTTCCTCCGTGGGAACCGAATAGGCCTCATCATAGGAATCTATGTGCACGGACTGAGCCCCACCCAGCACCGACGCCAGGCCCTGGTAGGCGGCCCTCACAATATTATTGTAAGGTTCTTCTCTGAACAAAGATATCCCCGAGGTCTGCACATGGCACCTCATCCACAGGGCTCTCGGGTTCTTAGCATCAAATCTATGCTTCATTATCTGATACCACAACCTTCTCATGGCCCTTATTCGGGCCGCCTCCTCAAAGAAGTCGTTGGATGGAGACCAGAAGAAGGCTATTCTTTCGGCGACCCAATCTACATCGTGACCCCGTCTCACCATCTCGTCCAGGCTCTCGATGGCATTGGCGGTGGCAACAGCCATCTCCGTGATCGCTGAGGTCCCATTCTCCCGTAGATTGTAGCCGTTGAAGGTAACCAGATTCCAGCCCGGCACATTCTTGCGGGTAAACTCCATGTTGTCACACTGGATCTTGAAGCAGTCCCTTGGGGGGATATATTCAACAGCACTCCGAACCACGCATTCCAGGATCAGATCATTCTGCACTGAACCTGTCAGTTTACTCCAGTCAATGCCCCGTCGCGACGCCATCTCCAAGTACATGGGAAAGAGGATGGCCGTGTTGGTGGGGTAGTGACTAACCAGCGAAACCGTTACCTTGTCAAGGGCAACCTCTTCAAAGAGGGTTGCCATGTCATCCACACAATCAATAGCGACCCCACACATGCCCACCTGCCCTTTGGACATAGGGTCGTCGGAGTCATACTCCTGAATTGTGGGCAGGTCAAAGATGATGCTTACCCCGGTAGCGCCGTGGTCCAGAAGAAATCTTATCCTCTTGTTGGTATCCTCGGGCCCGCCGAAGCCCGCGAGCTGACGGATAGTGAACCTCCGCCCCCGGTATAGGTTGGCGTGGATGGCTCTGGTGTAAGGCTCCTTCCCGGAAAAACCCAGGTCCCGCAGATAATCCAGATCGGCGTTGTCCAGAGGGGTATAAAGCATTCCCCGGGGGATTTGAGACCCGAGGATGGTGGAGGGGGTCACATACCAGTTATTTCTGTCCTCCTCTCGAACCACCGTGCTCTTCCACTGCTCCATTTCTTCCCTTATCTTCTGCAGAGCCTCGGGGTTATAAAGAGGGATGCGTCCCTCCTTTTCCACCTTTTGCGCCAAGATCTCTTTCGTTGTTTTCTTCAACATCTCTTTCGTTTGCTTCTTCTGGCTCATGTCTTCCCCTCCTCAAAAGGGCACCGCCCGCCTGAGCCGCGATAGCGCCCCCTCTGAATTATTCTGCCGTTGCTCTAAGACCTCACCCCAGACCCTTCTATGAAGGGCTTTCCCGCCTCTCTATGAGCATAGTATGCTCCCCTTTGCACACCTCCTCGCCCCTCTGATTGACCACAGACAGACCAAAAACGATAATTCCCCGGTCCGGTCGCTTGGTTTCTCTCTTGGAGAGCACCTTGACCCTGGCACCTATGGAATCTCCGAGGAAGAGAGGAGCCGTGAAATCAACACGCAAGCCCAGGTAAGCCCCTTTATGCAAATTGACCATATACCCCAAGCGCTGAAATAGCCCCATTCCCAGGGATAGTCCGAGCAGCCCGTGAGCGACTCTTGTCCCGAAGATACCCTTGCTCTTGGCGAATTCCTCATCGGTATGCATACGGTTATAGTCTCCGGTGAGGCCGGCGAAGAGGAATACATCGGCCTCGCTGACCGTTCTTCCTGGCGTGTCTAGCTCCTCTTCCTCTTCCCAATCATCCCAAAAAGGACCTGCCATCGTGAAGCCTCCTTACGCGGTTACAATATAGTTCAGCGGGCGAAACCCTGGGGAGGGGTCTACTCGGGAGGTGCCAGGGCATGCTCCTCAATCAGGTGTTTTCTGGCTTCCTCGTCCCCCATGCCCAAATCCTTGTGCCGCTGGATACCGCTTAGCCAGGCGCAGCGTTGACTGCATAGATAAGCCCACTCAGCCTCAGGATTACCGTCTCCCTGACAGCCTAGACTCGGGAAAAAGGGTAACTGAAAACTCATCGCAGGCTCGTGGTCAAATTCTTCGCCGCAATGATGACAACGATAACCTTTTTCCTTGACCTCGGCCTCAGGCTCTGGCTTGGGGGCATAACGCATATAGTCCTCATAGTCCGCAAAGGGTGTGGCATCTATAAAGCGTCCCGGCATGGCAATACCTCCCTCAAGCAGTGCTCAATTTCAAGCGAATTGGTAGATGTCCAGAGATATCCCCCAGGATACTAACTCCAACTCCTCCTCGCAGTAATTCTCCTCTTTGGGGCAGCCCGGCGGGCAATTCTCCAACGTCATTACCCTGTACATCTCAGGGGCAGAGCCCAGGTTCTTCCCGCTTTCCAGAAGCCCCTCAGCGGGTAGAACCTCGACTATGTAGCCAATCTCATCGGGATGGCTGGGGGAAGCCCTCTTCCTCAGCACTCGCACTTTGTTGTTCATGTAGAATTTTGCCATTGTCCTTTCCCTGTCAACGAACCTTGCCCCTGGAATTCCGGCACCCCAAAGAGGAGAGCAACAAACAGGGGGAAAGGGAAACTTTCCCCCTGTCTGTCCAAATCTCTAACCTGCCCTACTTCCAGAGCATGTTCATGGCTCGCAGCACATCCTCACACTGCCCCTTGTCGGCACCGCTTAGTGCACATAGCTCATCCAGCGCGGGAAAGATGCCGTAGCCGTTGAGAAAGCCCAGGGTCGCCACTGTAAATGGCACCCCCATTGCTGCAAAGTCCGCTTGTACCCCGGGGGAGAAGTCGGAGGGCTTCATGCCCCAGGACCAGGCATGGTATAGTGCCAAAACCACGATCAGCGGAGGGGTGGCCGAGCAGTCGCCCAGGGCATGGAGCAGGGCTGGTTTCCCTGACTCCATGGCTCTGCGCACCGCGGGGCGAACCTGGTCAGACCCGGTGATGAACTCCGTATGGATGCCCAGGGGCTTGAACATCTCGTCATAGCGCACCACGAAACCGGGCCAGTTCTGCCAGGAGACCTCCAGCCAGGGGCGCAGGTAGAACCCGCTCTCCACGCAGCTCCTCCCTCCCCAGGCACTGTTGTTGCACAGCATGGTCATATGGGGGAGCTTGTATCTCATCATGGTCTCCAGCTCCATGCAGCCGATGCCGAACCCGGAGTCGCCAACGAATCCCATGGTCGCCCTTCCCGGTCGGGCTACCTGGAGTCCGATGCCGATCCCCATGGAGTGCCCCACACCCATATGGATGCCGCAGTCACAGGTGGTCCCGGGGAAGTTGGCGAAGAACTTGTCGGTCATGACATCGGACATGGAGAAGGAGTCGATGATCACGGAGGCCCTGGAGTCAGCACCCTGCATCTCCTGGATAGCCTCGAAAGCCAGCACCTCCCAGTCGACGGCGCCGATCCTGAGATATTCATCGCGGGCGGAGCAGGGCGAGCAGCAGTTAAGGCAGGGGTTGACATTATAATTGCGGCTAACCCGCTCCACTATCCTCGTGTTAAAGTAAGCCTCCTTGATCTCCTGCATCTTCTTCACGAAGGGCGCGTGGCGCTCGAGCTTCTGCGGCGAGACCTTGGTCTTGGCTATCTCGATCATCTGTCGCAGCACCTGCTTCACGTTGCCCAGAATGGCCACCTCCACATTGGCCGGGGAGCCGGTCAAATAATGCAGAGAAGGGTTCTCCTGGACTACGGCAAATTTGGCTGAGCCAGAGAAAAACGGAGGCTGGCCGAAGCCTTCCAGGAAGTTTAGCTCCAGACCGATTATCAAACCAGCATCGGTCTCGGCAAAGACCACGGGGCGGGGACCGCCGTGGAAGTGAAGCGGGTGGTTCTCGGGGACAGACCCCCGAGACTGGCGGCGGCAGTGCACCGGTATCTGGGTCAGCTCCACAAATTCTTTGAGCTCTTCCCAGGCCTGCGAGTAGTAGATCGCAGAGCCGGTGCAGATCATCGGCCTCTCGGCGTTGAGGAGCAGGTCCACAGCCTTCTCTACATCCTCTAGCCTCCCCCCGCCCTCCTGGATATCAGGGGCGCGTTTCGTCCCGCGACCGTATGCAGAATCATATAGCTGGATCTCATGGCGGTGGTCGTACCTCTGGATGAGAATGTCGGACGGGACCTGAACTACACAGGGACCCCGGGGGTCCAGATTGCATTCCCGGTGAGCCTTTCTTATCCAGTAGGCGATATCGTGGACGTTGATCACCCGGTGCGACCACTTGCAAATGCCGTCCCACATGCTGCCCAGAAGCCGGTCCACATTGAACTCCTGGGCTCCGCCCCTCTCCATCCAGGTGAGTGGGGCGCTGCTGCACATAACAACCATTGGCACTCGCGCCCCGTGGGCCCAGCCCAGGCCGCCAACAAGATTGACCATCCCGGGGCGGCGGTCGACCATGGCGAACCCCGGCCCGCAACTCCCGATGGCATAGCCGCCAGCGCCCCAGGCAGGAGCCTGGTCATGGCGGTGGTGATACATGGTGAAGCCCATCTCGCCCAGTACGGTCCACATATACATGTAGTCCCAGCCGAAGACAGAGAACCCTGTAGTAAGCTTCTCTTCTGCCAGGGTCCTGGCTACCATAAGGCAGCCCGCCACTGTATCAGGCCAGGCATCGCTTATCTCCCGGAAACGCTCCGGTGGTACCCGCTTTAGCTCTTTACCCCCGACCACCTTCATGTCAGCAACCATTCCTGGGGTTGGGCTATCAGGCATTGGCATGACTTTTACCTCCAAATTAAATTAGATTACCTCGGACTGAACCGTAACACACATCCTACAA
>JAUXBC010000012.1 GCA_030619615.1 Dehalococcoidia bacterium | reverse complement strand
CCCTTTTTGAAACCGAGCTTGGTTGGATGGGATTGGTTGGCTCTTCAGCGGGGCTGCGCTGCATTGTTTTGCCCCAATCCTCCCCAGAGGCGGTGCTCCATCTCCTGATGATAGGCTTAGCCGGGGTGGTCGCCGACCCCGCCCCTTTTGGCGACCTGCCCGATCGTTTGAGGCGCTATTTTAAGGGCGAGCCCATCTCCTTTGCCGATGAGCTGAACCTAGCCGGCGCCACCCCCTTTAGAAGCGCTGTGTGGCAAGCGACGCGCCTTATCCCCTATAGTGAGACCAAAAGCTATGGCTGGATCGCCCAGCAGATAGGAAGGCCGAGGGCTTTCCGCGCTGTGGGGCAAGCTCTGGCGAGAAACCCCTTCCCCATTGTAGTGCCCTGTCATCGTGTGCTGGCCAGGGATGGCAGCCTAAGAGGTTTCTCCGCAGGTTTGGAGATGAAAAAGCGCCTCCTTGAGTTGGAGACTATTTCGTGTTAAGGTCCTCCACCACCAGATCCCCCCCCCCAACGATGGCGGCCAGTCGCTGGTGAAGCTCGGGGCAGTAGCCTGTGGTGAGGTCTGGGAGCTCAAGGTTAACCGTCTCATCGCCTCCAGTCACACTGAGGCAAACCTCGTCTTCTCCCGGGTAATCCCTGAGGGTATCAAAGATCTGGCGAAGTCTCGCCACATCGCTCTCTTCATCGGCGGTTTGAGCAATATTGATAAGAAGCCTATGTCTCTTCGGCGGGGCCGGTGCGCTAACCCTTTCTTCAGGCTGATAGAGGCGAACCCTATCGCAGCTCAGTTGCACCCGGTCTCCCCTCAGGCGCACCCTTCCCTCCACGAGGAGGATGTTGCCCTCGATCCAAAGCTCTTTGGTTCGCTCATAGATCTCGGGCCAGGCGGTGACCTCGATCCTGCCCTCGAGGTCCTCAAGGGTGGCGCTAACAAAGGGGCGTCTGTCCTTGGTGAAGAGTTGGCGCACCGAGATAACGATGCCCGCAGTCACCACCCCCTGCCCCACCATCTCCTCATCGATCTGACCGCAGAAGGCGGTGACAGAGGGGGCGAGCTTTGGCGCGGCGCGGCTGAAGGGATGCTCCGACAGGTAGACCCCCAAAAGCTCCTTCTCCCAAGCCAGACTCTCCCTAAGGGAGACCTCCATTGGGGCCAATTCCAGAGCAGGCAGGGGCAGGGGCGTGCTATCTCCCCATAGGTCGAACATGGTGGATTGCCCTGTCTCCTTAAGCCTCTGCTCTCGCTGGGAAAGGGACATGATTCGGTCGACGCTAGCGAGAAGGGCGCCACGATGACCCAGAGGGTCCAAGGCTCCAACCTTGATCAAGCTTTCCAAGGCTCGTCTATTGATGGCGCGCAGGTCAGCTCTGCGGCAGAATTCTTCGAGGAACTTGAACTCCCCCCCTTCTTCGCGGGAGGCGATGATCGGCCTCACCGCCCCGAGACCAACGTTCTTGATCGCCGCCAGCCCAAAGCGAATGCCCTCTTTGCCATCTGTTTTCTCGATAGCGAAGGTGGCGCTACTTTTGTTGACATCAGGGGGGAGCACCGGGATATCCACGCGACGGCACTCGGCGATGGCGAAGGCAACCTTATCTGGCTGCCCCATGTTCATGGTAAGCACAGCGCTCATATACTCCACAGGATAGTTCGCTTTAAGGTAAGCGGTCTGATAGGCGATCATGGCATAGCTTACGCTATGAGCCTTGTTGAAGGCATAGCCGGCGAAGGGCTCGATAAGATCGAAGACCTCCCTGGCCACCTCCTCGGAGAATCCCATCCTCTTTGCCCCAGCGATGAAGCCCTTTCTCTGCCTCCTCATCACCTCGGGGATCTTCTTTCCCATGGCCTTTCGGAAGACGTCAGCCTGTCCCAGGCTATGGCCAGCAAAGGCCTGAACGATGAGCAGCACCTGATCCTGGTACACAATCACCCCGTAGGTTTCCTCTAAGATCTGGGAAAGGTCTGGATGGGGGAACTGGATCGGTTCCAGGCCATGCTTGGCCTTGATAAAAGTAGGGATGTACTGCATGGGACCGGGCCGGTAGAGGGCGATCATGGCGGCAATATCGCTAAAACAGGAGGGTTTGAGCTCCTTGACAAAGCGCCGCATCCCCGCCCCCTCAAGCTGGAAAACCCCGGTGGTCTCCCCTGAGGAGAGGAGCTCAAAGGTCTTGGCGTCATCGAGGGGGATCCGGTTCAGGTCGATCTCTATTCCTCTAGTCTGGGCGATGACCTCCTTTGCTTTCCCCAATATGCTCAGGTTGACCAGCCCCAGAAAGTCCATCTTAAGCAGGCCTATTTGGGCGATAGCCTCCATAGGGAACTGGGTCATCGCGATCGTCCCTTCATCGCCCTTGCTTGGTCTCTGAAGGGGCACATACTGGGTGAGGGGCTCCCTGGAGATGACCACCCCGGCGGCGTGGGTTGAGGCATGGCGAGCGACACCCTCCACCCTCTTGGCGTTATCCACCAGCTGGCGCGCCCCCTCATCCTCAAAGTAAAGGTTTCTTAACTCGCTGTTCTCCTCAAGCGCCCTCTCCAGGGTCATATTTACCCCTAAAGGAACCAATCTCGCCACCCGATCGACATCCCCATAGGGCATTCCCAGAGCTCTGCCCACATCCCTGAGCGCTGCCCTTGCCCCCAAGGTGCCGAAGGTGATGATCTGGGCCACCCGGTCGTGTCCATACCTCCGGGCGGCATAGGAGATCACTTCATCGCGTCGGTCATCCTGAAAGTCAAGGTCGATGTCCGGCATCTCCCTGCGCTCCACATTGAGGAAGCGTTCGAAGACCAGCCTATTTTCCAGGGGGTCGATATCGGTGATCCCCAGGCAGTAGAGGACCAGGCTTGCCGCGGCGCTACCCCGGACCCCGAAGAGGATGTTTCGTTCCTTGGCAAAGGATATGAGGTCAAAAACAACAAGAAAATAGTTGGCGAAATTGGTCTTTCGGATGACCTCCAGCTCGTAGTTGAGGCGCTCCGCCACCTCAGTGGTGACCTCGCCATAGCGTCGCCTGACCCCCTCACGGCAGAGCTCCTCAAGGTAATCATCGGCGGTCTTACCCTGGGGCGTCCTCACCTCAGGAAGGAGAAGGCGCCCGAATTCCAGCTCGAGATGGCACATCTCGGCGATGCGCTGGGTGTTTTCTAAAGCCTGGGGGAGATCGGAGAAAAGCTCCGCCATCTCCCCCTCGCCCCTGAGGTAGAAGGAATCGCTGGGCATCCTCATCCGCTTCTCGTCATAGATGGTGGAGTTGGTCTGGATGCAAAGGAGAAGCTCATGGGAGTAGGCATCCTCCCTAAGGACATAATGGACATCGTTGGTAGCGACTATGGGTATGCCCAGCTCACCGCCTATAGCGATGAGCTCGGCATTTATCCGCTCCAGCTCGGGCAGGGGATGGCGTTGAAGCTCGAGAAAGAAATCGCCGAAGACCTCCCTGTGCCAAAGGGCGGCCTTCCTCGCCGCATCGGATCGCCCCTCCAGGATGAGGCGGGGTATCTCGCCCTGGGTGCACCCTGAGAGGGCGATCAATCCCTCATGGTGCTGGGCTAGAAGCTCCCTATCCACCCTTGGCCTATAATAGAAGCCCTCAA
This sequence comes from Dehalococcoidia bacterium, assembly GCA_030619615.1. Classification (GTDB taxonomy): domain Bacteria; phylum Chloroflexota; class Dehalococcoidia; order E44-bin15; family E44-bin15; genus E44-bin26. The sequence goes on along the minus strand of JAUXBC010000012.1, from coordinate 10,978 downwards.
GATGAGATTTGGTGCTGAGATGGATGAGATTCTGATAACCCGCCTCGTTTTTGGCGAGCAGGATGAGGTGATAAGGGTTCTTGTCGGCGGCGTCCCTTGAGTGGCGGCCAAAGGGGGCAACATAGAACTCGCAACCGAGGATCGGTTTTATCCCGGCCTCTCTGGCAGCGAGATAGAATTCGATCACCCCATACATAGCGCCGTGATCGGTGATCGCCAGGCTATCCATCCCCAACTCTCTTGCCCTGGAGATGAGCTGGGGGATGCGGCACAAACCATCGAGAAGGCTATATTCGGTATGAATATGAAGATGAGTGAACATTAAAGTATTATAGCATAGGCGCTGCCTAAACCGTAGAAGGCAAGGCTGGGGCTAAAACTAGATAAAATTGGCCGAAATTGGAAGCAACGGTGAGCAATAGAGAGATATTATAGGAGAGAGTTGACATAAGCTAATCTAGCTTCATCTTGCTTGACATAAGCGAATTTCTCGGCGTTTGCAATTCCTAGGCCAAGGCTCTATTCTTTCCTATGCGCTCTCAGGGAGAGCCAGGCGAAAAAGGCAAACCCCGAGAAATCGGGGGGCGCAAAGCCACAGGTCTAAAGCTCACTTATTGAGCCATGACGGCTGGGTTGCCGCCGAGTAGGAAGCACGTAATAAACTCTTCGGGCAACCAGCCCGGAGAGTTTTTTTCTTCCTGAAGCCTTCGGGGGTATTATGCCAAAGGGGAAAATCCTGGTGGTGGATACAAGCCAAGCCTCGCTCCTGGAAAGGATAGAGGCGGCGATCGGGGAAAGCTACCAGGTGGCGGGTGTTCCTAGCAAGGAAGAAGCGATCCAACTCATCAGGAAGGAACGCTTCGACCTCCTGATCACCGAAACCAGGGCAGGATTGGGTCTAGTGGAGGCGGTGAGAAGGAGCGATCCCTCTATAGCCCTCGTCCTCCTTGGTAACCACCAGAGCATAGATAGCGCCCTTCAAACCCTAAAATCGGGGCCCCAGGCCTTTTTGGCCTATCGCTTTACGGCAAGCGAGCTGGAGAGGGCCATTGAGGATGCTCTGGAGAGAAGGAGGCTAGTTAGGGATAACAAAAGGCTAAAGGCGCTGCTCCCCCTCTTTGAGATCAGCAAAACCCTCCTCTCCGAGGTGAAGCTGGGGAAGCTTTTCGATGTCATCCTGGAGATCGTTTGGAGGGAGACCGAGGCCGATAGCGTCTCTCTGATGCTCCTCGATGAAGGGGGGCAGGAGCTCGTGGTGAAGGCAGCCCTTGGCCCTTTGCAGAGGCTAAACAATAGTGAGGAAGGGAAGGGGGAGGTGCTCGCCGGCTGGGTGGCGAAGACAGCAAAGCCGCTCTTGCTTACCGAGGAGACACCCATTGACCCTTCTCTAAAAAGGGCGATGACCGAGATGGGGGCCTCCTCAGTGCTTTGCCTGCCCCTGGTGGCCAAAGGGGGGGTGATCGGTGTATTGAGGAGCAGCAAGACCGGGGGGGCTCCCTTCAACTATAGTGACCTGGAACTCCTCTCCATCCTATGTGGCCAAGCGGCGATTGCCATCGAAAACGCCAGGCTCTTTAGTAGGGTGAAAACCCAGCAAAATCGGGTGGAGCAGCTCCTGAAGCAGACCACCCTCGCTCAGGAGCATGAAAGGAAAAGGATCTCCCTGGAGGTCCACGATGGTGCCGCCCAATGGATGGTTGCCGCCTGTTATCGAATTCAAGCCCTCCATAAGATTCTCAATAAATGTAATGTCCCCCGGGCCGGGATGGAACTCTCCGAGATAAAGAACCTCATCGATCAGAGCACAAAAGAGCTTCGCCGGGTGATCGTCGATCTTTACCCTCCCGCCTTGGAGGAGCTGGGTCTTTTCGGGACGCTCCATCAGAATCTAAAGAACTTTGAAAACGAAACAGGCATCGCCTGTTCCTTTGAGATCGAGGGTGCTCCCCCCAGCCTGCCCCCAATTTCCCAGATCGCCATCTATCGGGTCACCCAAGAGGCCCTGGCTAACGTGAGAAAGCATGCTCAAGCAACGGAGGTCGATGTTATCCTCCGCTTTCGGGGGGATGAGCTCTCCTTGGCGATCAGGGACAATGGCAAGGGGTTCGATCTTTGCCAGGTGCTCGGCAACGCAAGGTCAGCAAAGAATGTAGGGCTTCTTGGCATGAAGGATAGAGCGGAAACCCTGGGCGGCACCATCAGGATGGAAACCACAGAGGGAGCAGGAACCATGGTAACGCTAACCCTTCCCCTCTCAACCTCGCTACCCAAGGAGCTCTCCCCCATGGCGAAAATGGCGACGGGCTAGCTTCTTCAGTCTTCTAATTCCCATCCCAGGAAGGAGAGGTGAGCATTCGAGTTCTACTGGTAGATGACCACCCGGTGGTGCGTCAGGGGCTCAGGCGTATGCTCGAGCTGGAGGAGGATATGGAGGTGGTAGGTGAGGCAGCCAGCGGTGAGGAGGCGCTTCATCAAATAAGGACTGTCTCCCCTGATATCGTTGTCTTGGACATCAGGATGCCCGGCATGGGGGGCGTGGAAACGATCCGCCAGATCAAAGAGCATCACCCTGAAGCAAATGCCATTGTATTGACCCTTTATGGGGACCAATACCTGGCTCAAGCTATCGAGGCTGGTGCTGTGGGCTACCTAATTAAGGATGTGGGAAATGATGAGCTCATCCAGGCGATCAGAGCGGTGCATCGAGGGGAGTCGATACTCCACCGCTCTCTGAGCAGGGAACTTTTTAGCGAGTTTGCCTCCTTAGCTAGAGGCAAGAACAGTGAGAAGTGTTGTCTCTCGCCACGAGAGCTTGGAATCATACGCTTAATTGCTACCGGGTCGACCAATAAGGAGATCGCTGCTAAGCTTTTCTTGAGCGAGACCACGGTGAAACGGGGGGTAAGCCACATCTTCGATAGATTAGGGGTTAAGGATCGCGCTGAGGCAGTGGCCGAGGCCTATAGGAGAGGTCTGCTTTAAGCCGACCTTCATAAAATTGGAATCTTTTGAGACCCTATTGGGTCTCTTTTCTTAACAGACAATTTCAAAATGAACTGAGCGACCCTTTTAGGTCAAAAAAGTTGACCAAACCGTCCTTGCCAACTTGAGCCCTCTGGGTGTAGCGCCAAGGGGGTCATAATTTTAGAATGGAAATCGATAGCTTCTGAAAGGTCAGGGCACACTCCCCGGGCTCCGCTCAAAAGCCAAGTGAAGGTGTGCCCTGACCTGCCCCGCAAGGATTGGAAATTCGGGAGGTAGGATTATGTCTAGAAGTAAAGGGGCAGCACAGGTGAGACCGACTTTGGCAGAAAGAATCTTGTCTTATGTTACCCAGCACCCTGGGACAAAGCTGCCCGCTATCGAGGAAGCCCTTGGCGTCTCCAGGATCGAGGTTGGCAGAACGATTCGCCAGTTGATGGATCAGGGCAAGATCCGCAGAGACGAACAGACTAGGCAATACTTCCCTATTTAGTGCCACCAGATGAAGGGGACATTAGCTAATTTCAGCGCTCTAGCGGTTAGCCCTTGCTGCAGCTTTAAAAAAGGGTTGCCGCTGTTCCCAGGGATTAGCCATGCTCCCCGGGCAACAGGGGAGCTCTTTTGACCGGGGCTTTGCCTCGGCAAAGCCCCGGTCCTGAAAACCTTCGTCAAAGAGAATCAGGCGATGAAGAGCACGGGATCTAATCTTCGGCAAGACAACCTTACGAGAGGGGTGCTCGCTTTGGCTATCACCCTCTCAGAGATAACAAAGGATGCCCTGAAGCTCGATCGCCTCCATCGAATGCAACAAAACGGTGTTAGCGAGGAGGAGATCGAAAGATGGAGGGTCACCCTAATGGACCTGGATGCGGCGCTTGACCAGATAAAAGGGAATAAGGGGGTCGCCCCTACCCTTCGACAATCTGTATATGACTTCGACCGCCTGGTGGATCACCTCCTATCCGCTGCGCTAAATCCGGATTCTTTAACCCCTAGGGTAGAAAAGCTTGAGGGGAGATCCAGTGGCTGAGAGCCATGCCAAGGATAGGGCAAGTCACATCGAGCCTGAGGAAATAGCCGAGGTCGTTCGTTTAGTGGACGAAATCAGTGCAAAGATGCTCTGGTACTTTTGGAGAAATAGGCACGCCAGGCTCGATGAGCTAAAGGAGCTATTGGGCGAAACCTCTCACATGGATGTTCTGTTCAGGATCAAGGAGATAATAAACCCGGCAGCGAGGCGTGTGCTTGGTAAGCCGATACTTGTCTTCGAGAAGTCGGCACTGGACTATTATGCTGGGCAGCATGTCTTCCATAGCTGGTGGCTAAACGAGGAGGCCACAAGCCAACCCGGTCCCAAAGAGACATCGGTGCACCTCTTTTTTTTCCCCGATGATGGTCGGTACTTTGATTGATAACTGCCCTTCCCCTTTGATCACCCTTTCCCCTTCATGACCCCCTTTCTAATGCTTCCCTGCCCTGCCTGCGGTGATATAATAGGGCCATGGACTATGAGGGGGCGCTAAAGTATATCCTCAGCTTTACAGACTTCGAGAGATCGCCCGCAATCCTCTATTCTGCGGCCAACTTTGACCTGAGGCGCATGGAGGAGCTTTTGGGGCGACTGGATAACCCTCACCTATGGGCGAGGTCGATACATGTAGCTGGGACAAAGGGGAAGGGGAGCACGGTGGCAATGATCGCCTCCGCCCTTGGCGCTTCAGGCTATAGGACAGGGCTCTACATCTCCCCCCACCTTCATACCTTTCGGGAGCGGATAAGCATCGATGGGGAGAATATCGCTGAGGGGGAGCTAGCAACCTTGGTGCACAGGCTGCAGCCCGAGGTTGAAGCGGTGAATCGGCGCCATGCTTACGGCGAGCTCACCACCTTCGAGATACTGACTGCCATCGCTTTCACCTATTTCAGGGAGAGGGAGGTCGATTTTCAGGTGCTCGAGGTGGGATTGGGGGGTCGGCTCGATGCCACCAATGTAGTGAAGGCCGAGGTCTCAGTGATCACCTCGATAAGCCTTGATCACGCTGAGGTTCTGGGCGACTCCCTGGCCAAGATAGCGGGGGAGAAGGCTGGCATTATTAAGACAGGGGCTATAGTGGTAACTTCGCCTCAGCGGAGGGAGGCTGAGGAGGTGATAAAGGAGGCCTGCCGCCAGAAGGGGGCAAGGCTGATCGCCGTGGGAAGGGATGTCACCTGGAAAAAATTGGCTGGCGACCTGGGGGGGCAATCTTTGCACGTAAAAGGGCAAGCCGATAGCTATAACCTTACCATCCCCCTTCTCGGCGACCACCAATTGGCAAACGCTGCTACCGCTGTCGCCGCCTTGGAGGCGCTAGGTATTCCTGCCGAGAGCATCGCTGCTGGACTGGCCAAGGTGCATTGGCCGGGGAGAATGGAGATCCTGAGGCATGACCCACTTTTTCTTGTCGATGGCGCCCATAACGCCGACTCGGCAAGGAGGCTAAAGGAGGCCATCGAAAAGTATTTTGATTTCGACCGATTGATCCTTATCATAGGAGCATCCTCCGACAAGGACATAGCGGGTATCGCTGGGGAACTTGCTTCGCTCACCAGCTTCGCCATTGTCACCCGTTCTCGCCACCCAAGGGCGGTGGTGCCTTCCTTGCTTCTTGGGGAGCTAACGAGGCGAGGGGTGAGGGCAGAGCTGGCAGAGAGCGTGGCAGCGGCCGCCCGTGGCGCTCTTCAGATGGCAAGGCCCAGGGACCTTATCTGCGCTACTGGGTCGCTCTTCATTGCCGCCGAGGCCATAGAGTACATGAAGGGCATTCGCCCCGAGCTCTATCTATAAAATTCCGCCGAAAAAGGTTCTGAAAGCATCAGGACATATATTGACCACAGCATAATGTTCGAAAAAGGAGGTGCGCTATGGCAGAGCAGCTTGGCTATCCAGTGGTGGGAACGATAAAGGAGATTAGAGGGTTCTGCAGCGCCGGTCACAAGGTGGGGGACACCTTTGAGCTCAGCGGCTACAGCAGCGCCGGGCTATGCGGCTTTTTCTATCAAGGCATCTTCCCCTACCTCATCATGCTTCAGTTTGGCGGTAGCTTCCCTCCAGAGTGGGGGGACCCAGATGTCGTCGAGATGGACTGCATGGATAAGTTTAATCTGGTCACCATAGAGCTGCGAAGGATGAGGGAGTGAAGGAAAAAAGGTAGCACTTCAGAGCTGGAGATTAACCCGCAGTCTTAGGGGTTGGAAATCCCTCAGTCGGCTGTGGCATTTGAAGAAAGAACTTCTCTAGGCAACATATCCGCCAAAATCTCTTGCAGGGCCATGGTATGGCTGCATAGTCCCCACTTTGGGAAGAAGCTGCAAGAGCAGTGCCACTGCCCCTCTTTATAGCTAAGGGCATAGATATTGTGTTCCCCGCGGAAGCTCACCGTGAAGTCGGAAAAGGTGATCCGCTCTCGCTCTTGGGCATAACGCTTCGCCTTTTCGATCTTGCCTATGAGGCTTGAATGCATTGTTTTCTCCTCTTTGCCAGATCGTTAAACCTAAAAAGCACCGGGCATTTGTCGGTGCTTTTCTCTACTGGCTTTGAAATTAGCCCAATCATCTCAAAGATATTTTAATCCTCCTCAGCACTCAAGTCAAGAGCTTGACTCCTGGCCTAAATCTATGTTATAAATCCAATAAAGCTCTCCGAGCTGCCTCGCCTAAACGCCGACAGGTCGGGGCATGGCGAGCAGCCGATAAGGTGCTCCGAGAAATCGGAGTGCCCCCCGTGTTTGGAAAGGAGAGCCTAATGGTAGGCTAGCCATGCCTATCGTTATCGCGCCTCCTTTCGGAGGCTTTTTTCATACTGGGGCAAGGTATTCAGATGCGAAGTATACGGCCATCGGTCAGGGTTAATAAATGAAATCTTTTTCTAGAGGAGGCTTCTAGTAATGGTTGCGCAAATATGGAGACAGATCGCTGCAAGAAGGTTGACCATCACCTTCCTCCTCCTGGGTTTGATCATTCTGCTCTTTATTTTTGTCCCCTTGCTGAAGATGGTCTTCTCCTCAAGCCCCTCGCTGCTTTTCGACACCCTGCTTGAGGGGGAGGTGAGGAGCGCCATCTGGCTCACCCTCTATACCGCTCTATTGGCCACGGCGGTGGGGCTTCTTTTGGGTGTGCCCCTGGCCTACTTCCTGGCTCGCCACCGTTTCCCAGGGAAGAGGTTTGTGGAGGCTCTCATCGATGTGCCTATTGTGGTGCCCCACACCGCGGCGGGGGTGGCCCTCCTGTTCGTCTTCGGCCAAAATTTTCTTGCCGGCAAGGCTTTTCACTCCATAGGGATCGATTTCGTATCGGCGGTCCCCGGGATCGTCATCGCCATGCTCTTCGTCAGCGTCCCCTTCCTCATCGACTCGGCAAAGCAGGGGTTTGAGAAGGTGGATGTCAGGCTGGAGAAGGTGGCGCGCACCCTGGGCGCCTCACCCTGGCAGGCCTTCTTCAGGGTATCATTGCCCCTGTGCTGGAGAAGCATCTTTGCCGGCAGCGTAATGATGTGGGCTAGGGGGATCAGCGAGTTTGGGGCGGTGCTCATCCTCGCTTATCACCCTATGATCGCCCCCATCTTAGTCTATGAGCGCCTTGAGGAATATGGCCTGGACTACGCCCTACCCGTGGCCAGTCTGCTCATCATAATATGCCTTCTCATATTTATCGGGCTGAGAAGCATCGCCTATCGAGGGGAGAGAGCATGATAGAGATAAAAAATCTAGCGGTCAATCTGGGAACCTTCCTCCTTGAGGACATCAACCTGAGTATTGAGCCCGGGGAGTACTTCATCATTTTGGGGCCGACAGGGGCGGGAAAGACCATTCTCCTCGAGTCCATCGCTGGGCTTCATCCCATCAAGAGCGGGGAGATCTGGCTCAACGGGAGGGAGGTCACAAAGTTAGAGGCGGAGAAAAGGGGGATCGGCTTCGTCTATCAGGATTATGCCCTCTTCCCCCACCTCTCGGTAAAGGGTAACCTCCTCTTCGGATTGAAGCAGAAGAGGCGATCAAAGGGCGAGAGGCAGTTGATAGTGGAATGGGTGACGGGTCTGTTGGGGGTATCCCATCTTTTGGAGCGAAACCCCTCTACCCTGAGTGGCGGGGAGAGGCAGAAGGTGGCTCTGGCCCGGGCGCTCTCCATCAGCCCCCAGGTGCTCCTCCTCGACGAGCCGCTGAGCGCCCTCGACCCCCATGCCCGGGAGGGGGTGCAGCAGGAGCTGCGGCAGATTCACCACCGCTTGAAAGCTACCATTGTCCATGTAACCCACGACTTCGAGGAGGCGATCGCCTTAGGGGATAGAATTGCTGTTCTCAGTGAGGGGCGCATCCTTCAGGTAGGAACACCGGAGCAGATCTTTCGCCAGCCCAACTCGGAATTTGTGGCCCGCTTTGCCATGAGCCGCAACATCTTTGCCGGGGAGGTGAGGGATGCGGATGATGGACATGCCACCATCACCATCGAGGGCCTGAAGCTCGACGTGGTGACGGAATTGAGGGGGAAGCTTCATGCCTCCCTTCGCCCCGAGGATATTCTTATCTCTCAGGAGCCGCTTCGCTCCAGCGCCCGCAACTGCCTCCGCGGCACCATCACCCATATCAATGACAGGGGTTCCACCCTTTATCTCACGGTGAGCACCCCCCTGGATTTCATCTGCCTTCTTACCCGCCGCTCCTTTGAAGAGATGGGGCTAAGAGTAGGCGAGGAGGTACATGTAACCTTCAAGGCATCGGCGATCCACGTCTTTTAAAAAGGAGATTGGAATGAAGAGGATAGCATTACCCTTTATGGCGCTGATGCTGGCCCTGATGGGCTGCACCCCTCAGCCGAACCTGATCATCCTTCATGCCGGGAGCCTATCGGTGCCCTTCGACGAGGCGACCGAGGCCTTCGAGGAGCTAAACCCGGGAGTGACAATTGTCACCGAATCGGCGGGGAGCCGCACCACAATAAGGAAGGTGACCGAGCTGGGCAAGCGCGCCGACGTGGTCGCTGTGGCCGATTACACCGTAATCGAGGATCTGATGTTCCCCGACTACGCCGATTGGTATATATGGTTTGCCCGAAACGAGATGGTGATCGCCTACAGCGAACATTCTAAATTTAGTGACGAGATAGACGGGGAAAATTGGTATCAAATTCTGCTCAGGGACGATGTCCAGTATGGTCACTCCGACCCCGATCAGGACCCCTGCGGCTACCGCACCCTGATGCTTTGGCAGCTAGCTGAAATATACTACGATGTGCCCGGGCTCTACGACGATCTTGACGCCGGCTGCCCCCCGCAGAACATACGCCCCAAGGAGACCGATTTGATCGCCCTCCAGCAGGCCGGCGCGCTGGATTATGTCTTCCAGTACCGCTCCGTGGCCGAGCAGCATGACCTGGAATACCTGGAACTGCCCGAAGAGATCAACCTATCAAGCCCGGAATTCGCCGAATTCTACTCCCACGCCCAGGTGGTAGTCAGCGGCAAGGAGCCTGGAACCACTGTCACCCTGACCGGGGCCGCCATCGTCTATGGAGTCACCATTCCCAAGAACGCCCCCCACCCAGATTTAGCGATCGCTTTTCTAAAGTTCCTCCTTGGCAAGGAGGGGCAGGCGATAATGGCAGAGAATGGTCAGCCTCCCATCGTTCCTGCGGTAGCCAGCGACCCTGATCGGCTGACGGAGGAGCTAAAGCAATTTGTTCTACCCTAGTCAAAAGCCTTCAGCGAGGGCTCGGCTCAGGGTGTGCTCGCCATACCGACGTCCACCATTGTGGCGAAGGTCTCCGCCAGAAGGGGGTCAAACTGGGTATTGGCACAGCGCTTAAGCTCCTCGAGCGCATCTTTTGGAGATAGCGTCTCGCGGTAGGCGCGTGGCGTGGTCATAGTATCATAGGCGTCGGCCAGAGCAATTATGCGCGCCTCCAGGGGAATATCCTCCCCCCTGAGACCATCAGGGTATCCGCTGCCCTCGTACCGTTCATGATGGTGGCGAATAGCTGGTGCGCAATTGGCTAGCTCAAGGGTGTGGCTGATTATGGTGGCCCCCAGCTCGGAGTGCTTCCTCATCGTCTCCCATTCCGCTTCATCCAGCGGGCCTGGCTTCCTGATGATGGTGTCGGAGAGCCCGATCTTGCCGATATCGTGCAGCAGTCCAGCGATGCGCAGGCGTGCAAGCTTCCTCCGCGATAGACCAAGGGCTTTGCCCATGCACACGGCATACTTTGAGACATTCCGCGAGTGCCCGTAGGTGTAATGGTCCCTGGCATCCACCGCTGCCGCCAGGGCATAGACGGTGTTCAGGCTTGCCGCCTCCAGATGCTCGGCGACCTCCCAGCTCACCTCACCCGCTGCCGGGGCAGCGCCAGTCAATTCTGAGGCCAAACAGGTCTGATTTCTCCCCCTCTCCTTAGCCTCACGCAGGGCGCGGTCAGCGTGGCGGATCAATCCCTCCCGCGATAGCCCATCGCTGGGAGCGGAGGCTACACCCAGGCTAATGGTTATCGGAGTGCTCGCAGTTCCGCCTTCCAGCGCTAAAGCCGTTTCCGCCGCCCGACGCAGCCGTTCCGCCGCCTGGTAGGCCTCAGAGGAACCTGTCTGGGGCAGGATGACGGCGAACTCCTCTCCGCCGTAGCGGCAGGCGATATCCACCTGCCGCGTATATTCACGGAGCACCTGACCTATCCGCTTGAGCACTTCGTCGCCGGCGACGTGCCCGAAGAGGTCGTTGTAGATCTTGAAATGGTCCAGGTCGAGCATGATCAGGGAGCACTCGCCGCCAAAGCGAAGCAACCGGGCCACCTCCTCCTCCAGCCGCTCCTGGAAGTAGCGGTGATTGTGGAGCCCGGTCAGCCCATCGATGCTGGCTGTCCGGCTCACCTCAGCGAAGAGTTTGGCGTTGTCAATGGCTACCGCTATTTCGTTGCTGATGGCCTTGAGCAACTCCAACTCCTCATCGCTGTAGCGCCGCGGAGAGCGGCTGGCGAG
>JAUXBC010000009.1 GCA_030619615.1 Dehalococcoidia bacterium | reverse complement strand
TGGCGCAGTAGTGCTGGATCGCCTGGAAGCTGCCAATGGGTCTGCCAAACTGCACCCTCTCCTTAGCATAAGCGACGCTCATCTCCAGGGCCGCTTGGGCACCACCGATCATCTGGGCACAAAGCGCCACCGCCGCCTTCTGCAGTATCCTCTCCACCACCGGCCAGCCCTTGTCCAGCTCCCCTAGCATGTTACTCTTGGGAACCCTAACATTGTCCAAGATGACCTCGCATTGCTTGTCGCCAGCGATGGTCTTGAGAAGGGTGGTGGTGATCCCTGGGCTCTTGGCCTCCACGAGGAAGAGGGTGATCCCCTCTTCAGGGGTAGCCCCATCCCTGGTTCTGGCGACGCACACCAGGTAGTCGGCGATATTGGCATCGGGAACAAAAAGCTTGGTGCCACTGATCAAAAAATCATCCTTTTCGGGGGTCGCTTTAACGGTGATGGAGGCGGCGTCATACCTGGCGCTGGGCTCGGTGAGCGCTAGGGTGAGGATCAGATCCCCGTTGGCTATCTTGGGGAGGAACTCCCTTTTCTGCTCCTCAGTTCCTGCATCAAGGATAGTGAAGCCACCGAGAACCACCGAGGAGAAGAAGGGACCGGGAAGGCAGGCTCGCCCCATCTCTTCAAGGAGAATGACGAGATCGAGGAAACTCATCCCCATGCCATCGTATTCCTCAGGGAATGCTAGACCCATCCAACCCAGCTCCGCCATCTTTCGCCATAGGTCCGGGGTATAGCCCTTCTCATCCTCGACCATCTCCCTTACCAAGGACTTGGGACATTCATTGCTGAGGAAATCGCGCGCCGTTTTTCTCAGCATTTCCTGCTCCTCGGTAAAACCTAGGTCCATAATCTCTCCTTTCTTTTTTCGCACAATTTGCTGTGACAAACATCAATGCTTTTTGGCTTTCCCAGCCTTTTTCGAGCTATTCGCTTTCTCATCTCCCTTCTGTAAGTGCTCCAGTGGTCAGCCTCTGGGGAGCTCGAGGCCTCTAACGGCGATGATATTCTTCATAATCTCCGAGGTGCCCATAGCAATAGTGGCGCCAAGGGAGAAAAGATAAGCGCGCTCGATCCTCCCTCTGAGGGGCACCCATTTGGAGCCAGTCTCCAGCTGAGAGTAGAGTCCCATGATCTGCATCCCGATGTCGCCCAGGCGTTTCACCAGCTCGGTGCCATATAGCTTGGACATGGAGGCCTCGTAGCTAGGGATAAGCCCCTTACCCTGCATCCAGGCAACCCGATAGGCAATCATCCGCCCGACCTCGATCTCCACTGCCATCTCAGATAGCTTATGCCTAATTATGGGATCCCTGGCAAGGGGCTTTCCATTTCGCTTCGTTTCCTTAGCATATTCCACCAACTGCTCCAGGGTACGCTTGGCGCTTGCTGGGACGGCGATCCCGGAGCGCTCGAAGTTCAGGGTTGTCTGGCTAACATACCATCCCTGGTTCTTCTCGCCTATCATGTTCTCTTTAGGCACCCTCACATTGTCAAGGAAGACCTCGTTGAAGTCATGGGAGGCGAGCATATTGATCAGGGGGCGGATGGTGATCCCAGGGCTCTTCATATCGACAAGAAAGTAGCTGATCCCCCGATGTCTGGGGGCATCGGGGTCGGTTCTGGTAAGGAGGTGGCACCAGTCGGCGCGATGGGCGTTGCTGGTCCACACCTTCTGTCCATCGATGACGTAATCATCGCCGTCCGCCACGGCGCGGCACTGAAGCGAAGCGAGGTCGGAGCCGGCGTTGGGCTCTGAAAACCCCTGACACCAAACCACCTCTCCCCTGGTGATCGCCCTCAGGTATTTCCCCTTCTGCTCCTCGGTGCCATGAACGATAAGGCAGGGGCCGATAAGGTTTATCCCCTGCCGATGAGCCCCGCTGGGCGCATGATGGTAGCCAAGCTCCTCGCCGAAGATGAGCTGCTCCATCATGGAAGCGCCGCCACCGCCATATTCCTTGGGCCAAGACATAGCGAGCCAGCCCTTCTCCGCCAGCTTCTTGGTGAACTCCCTGGAGAAGTCCACCTCACCACGCTCCTCGAGGTCTTTGAGAAGTTCCTCGGTGACCTCCTTTTTCAGGAAGCGGCGAACCTCTGCTCTAAACCTTTCCTCTTCCTCAGTGAAACTAAAATCCATTTTCGACCTCGAAGTCTAAAGGCCTATTTGGCGAGCGACGACCTCCCTTTGGCAATCGGTATCGCCGAAGGCGAGCTCTGCTGCCATCGCCCTTCTATAGTAGAGCCCCATATCATGGTCTCTGGTAGTGCCGATAGCGCCGTGGCACTGCACCCCCCTCTCGGCGACGAACTTATAGACCTCGTTAATCCATCCCTTGGCTACCGCCACCTCTTTAGAGGCGGGAAGCCCCTCGCCCACCCTCCAGGCTGCCTCATAGAGGATGCTTTTCCCCGTATCGACATTGATCCACATATTGGCACAATAATGCTGGACCACCTGGAAGCTGCCGATGGGCCTGCCATATTGTACCCTCTCCTTAACATAAGCCAAGGTCATCTCCAGGGCTGCCTGGGCACTGCCGATCATCTCGGCACATTTGGCCACGGTGGCCTGCTCCAGGGTCCTTGCTACGATGGGCCACCCTCGGTCCAGTTTGCCGAGCATGTTCTGCCTGGGCACGCTAACATCCTCGAAAACAACCTCGCACAATTTGTCGGCACCGATGGTGGGCATTACCTCGCACTTTATCCCCGGGCTCTTGGCGTCCACCAGGAAGAGGGTGATCCCCTCCTCAGGGGAGGCCCCATCGCTGGTCCTGGTGACGCATACCAAATAATCGGCGATATGGGCATTCTCTACGAAGAGCTTGGTGCCATTGATAACGAAGGCATCGTCTTTTGCCACCGCCTTTGTCTTAACCCCGCTTGCCTCATATGTGGCGCTGGGCTCGGTGAGGGCCATGGTGAGGATCATCTCTCCGTTGGCTACCTTAGGTAGGAACTCCTTCTTCTGCTCCTCGGTGCCTCCATTGAGGATGGTGAGACCACCGAGAACCACGGTGCAGAAGAAGGGGCCGGGCAGGATATTGCGCCCCATCTCCTCAAGGAGAACGATCAGGTCCATAAACTCCATTCCCATGCCATCATATTCCTCGGGGAGCACCAGACCCATCCAACCCAGCTCGGCCATCTTTCGCCATAGCTCCGGGGAATAGCCCTTCTCATCCTCCTCCAGCTCCCTAACCAGCGTCTTAGGGCACTCCTTGGTGAGGAAATCGCGGGCCGATGTTCTAAGCATCTCCTGCTCTTCGCTGAAATCGAGGTTCATGATCAACCCCTTTCTTTTTCGAACTATTCGCTTTTTCGACCTAATTGCTGTGGCGGGTCTTAAGGCTATTCGCTATCCCAGCCCTTTCTCCTTACTTAGATCCAAAAGCCTTAATGGTTAGGCTCTGGGTTCCCTTGGCAGCTCCAGGCCCCTAATGGCGATGATGTTCCTCATGATCTCCGAGGTGCCGGCGGCGATGTTCATCCCTAGAGCGATCTGATAGGCGCTCTCAAACCTTCCCATCAATGGAGCCCATTTGGAGCGCTTCACCTGCCCGTAGAGTCCCATGATCTGGCAACCGAGGTAGGAGAGGCGCTGCCCCAGCTCGCTTCCATAAACCTTTGCCGCACAGGCCTCGGCAGCGGCCATCTCCCCCTTCTCCTGGAGCCAGGCCACCCTATAGGACATGGCGCGCCCCACTTCGATCTCGATGGCCATCTGGGCCAGCCTGTGGCGAATGAAGGGGTTTCTTGCCAGAACCTCGCCATCCCGCCTCGTCTCCTTGCAGAACTCCACCAGCTCCTCCAGGGTTCGCTTCGCCTCCATCATCCCGGCAACCCCGGATCTTTCGAAATTCATGGTCATCAGGGTGACATACCACCCCTGGTTCTCCTCGGCCACCATGTTCTGCTTAGGGACGCGCACATCATCGAAGAAGACCTCGTTGTAGAGGTGAGAGCCTTCCATGCTTATCAGGGGGCGGACGGTGACCCCCGGGTTCTTCATGTCCACCAGGAAGTAGGAGAGACCGCGGTGCCTGGGCTGCTCCGGGTCGGTTCTGGCCAGTATGAAGGACCAGTCGGCGCGGTGGGCGCCACTGGTCCAGATCTTCTGACCGTTGATAACATATTCATCGCCATCCTTCACCGCTCTTGTAGTAAGGGATGCCAGGTCGGAGCCGGCGTTGGGCTCGCTCCAGCACTGGCACCACATTATCTCTGCCTTGGCGATGGGGGGAAGGTGTTGCTGCTTCTGCTCCTCTGTTCCCCACAAAAGGAGGGTGGGTGCCAGCATGCCCACGCCAAAGACATCGACCCCAGGCGCCCCGTAGTATCCCCTCACCTCGTTGAAGAGAAGCTGTTCTATAATGGAGGCAGCCTGCCCACCATACTCCTTGGGCCAGGGACGAGAGAGCCATCCCTTCTTCCCGAGCTGGCGTGCCAGGGAGCGATGAAATGCCCATCCCTCTTCGGAAAACATGGTCTCCAGCCCAGCCACCCAGCCCGGGGGCGCCTCCTTCAGCGCCTTCTTGAAGAAGTCTTCAAACTCCTTTCTCAGTGACTCCTGCTCCGGGGTAAGTTTGAAGTCCATTTTTCACCCTCCTTTCTTCTGTTGTTATCCTCTGGGCAGCCCCAGACCCCTGATGGCGATGATGTTCCTCATGATCTCCGAGGTGCCGGCGCCGATGGTAGCAGAGACGGAATTTAGATAGGCATACTCGATGCTTCCCCTAAGCTGTGCCCATTTAGAGCCTGCTTCCAGCTGCCCATAGAGTCCTAGGATCTCCATCCCTATATTGGCGACACGTTGGTGTAGTTCCGTAGAGTATGACTTAACCATGGAGGCCTCGTAGTTGGGGATGAGCCCTTTTCCCAGCATGCAAGCGACACGATAGGCAAGGGTGCGCCCCACCTCGAACTCGATGAACATCTCTGCCAGCCTTCGCCGCACCATTGGGTCTTTAGCTAGGGGCTGGCCATTGCGCTTTACTTCCTTGGCAAACTGAACCAAATCCTCTAAGATGGGGCGAATTGCGGCGGGGGGAAAGAAAACAACCTGGGGGGTTCTCTCAAAGTC
Source organism: Dehalococcoidia bacterium (assembly GCA_030619615.1). GTDB lineage: Bacteria > Chloroflexota > Dehalococcoidia > E44-bin15 > E44-bin15 > E44-bin26. Next base: position 13,120 of record JAUXBC010000009.1, on the reverse strand, counting down.
CAAGGCAGTGGCCAGGTGATACCAGCCTCGGTTCTTCTCCCCAACGAGGCAGCTCTTGTGGATCCTCACCTCATCGAAGAAGACATCGTTAAAGATGTGCTGGCCGAGCATGTCTATCAGGGGGCGTACCGTGATCCCCGGGGTCTTCATATCCACAATAAAAAGGGAGATCCCTTTATGCTTTGGCACATCGGGATCCGTTCTTGCCGCCAGCCAGCCATATTCGTTGAGGTGGGCGAGGCTGGTGAAGGTCTTCTGGCCGGTGATCACAAAATCGTCCCCATCTTCAACGGCGCGGCACTGAAGGGCGGCCAGGTCGGAGCCGGCGCCGGGCTCGCTATAGCAAAGGCAAAAATCTACCTCCCCCTTGGCAATCCTTGGCAAATACCCCCTCTTCTGCTCCTCGCTGCCGTAGAGCATGATCACGGGACCAACAATGGTGACCGCCATGCTCCCTGCCACAGGCACCCTGTAATAGCATGTCTCCTCGGTGAAGATGAGTTGCTCCATAACAGAGCGATCCTGCCCGCCATATTCTTCGGGCCAGGCCATGGTAAGCCACCCCTTCTCCCCCAGCTTGCGGGAGAATTGGCGCAAAAAAGGCCACAATTCGCCGAGCCCAGCCCTTCCCTCGAATGCTGGCCAATCCTTGGGGATCTCCCTCTCCAGGAACTCGCGGACCTCTTCTCTGAAGGCCTCCTCCTCAGGGGTAAATCGAAAGTCCATCTCTCCCCCTAAAAGCCCTTCTATAACAATTTGTCGTTGATTTTACCATATTTCTGTCATTTTGTCAACGAGTTGTTGTTTGCTAGAGGGAGCCTTTTCTAATGGATTAAGCGAGTTGCATGGCGAGGCAGGTCACTGTTCTAGCAATGCCGCTAACCGAGTGGATGTTTCTGGTCACCAGGTCGCCAATGGCATTCACATCTGGCCTTTCGATTACGGCGATGACGTCGTAGGGTCCGGTCACCGCAGCGACCGATTGCACCCCCTCCACCTTCTGAAGGGCAGTGACCACCTCTTTAGCTTTGCCCACCGCAACCTCGATAAGCACATAAGCCTTTACTGCCATCAGCCCTCCTCCTTTCCCGAAGTATTAGCATGGCTACTTAGAAGAGGGGCGATTCAGGCTACGCAATCGCCCTTTCTCTATTCACAGCCCCACGATGAGACAACTGACGGTGCATGACGATGGCTGGCCACCCATGTTGTGGGTCAGTCCCAGCTGGGGGTTCTTTATCTGGCGGGGGCCAGCCTTTCCCTGAAGCTGGAGGTACATCTCATACATCATCCTCAGCCCGCTGGCGCCAATGGGGTGGCCGAAGCACTTGAGTCCTCCATCGGGCTGGACAGGAAGATCCCCCTCCAGGGTAAAGGTGCCCGCCTCGAGGTCCTCCTTTACCCGCCCCCGGGGAGAGAACTGGAGGTCCTCCATGATGGTGGCCTCGGTGATGGAGAAGCAGTCATGGACCTCGGCCATGCTCACCTCCTTACGGGGGTCGGTTATCCCGGCCTCGGCATAGGCGGCGAGGCCGGCACGGTAGGTCTCCTCGACATGGGTATAATCGTAGTCTGTGCTTATCTGACCCTCGCCGGGGCCGACACACATCTGGAGCGCCTTGACGTAGACGGGGTCGGGCCTGAATTTCTTGGCGTCCTCGGCGCGGACTACGATGGCGGCTGCGGACCCGTCGCTCATCCCGCAGCAATCGAAGATCCCCAGGGGCCAGGCGACTATGGGAGCCGCCAACACCTGCTCTATAGTTATCTCCCTTTGATAATGGGCCTTGGGGTTAAGGGCGCCGTTGTGGTGGCTCCTCACCGGGATAAGGGCCAGCATCCTTTTCCCTTCATCGGGGCTGAGGCCATAGCGGGCGAAGTATTTGGTGGCCATCATGGCAAACATGCCCGGGGCGGTGATCGTGGGAGACACACCCGTGCTCGCAAAAGCACCCATGCCCAGACCGCTTATCCCTTGGTCCTTTAGCTTCTCAACCCCGAGGGCCAACACGATGTCGTAAACCCCGGCGGCTACCGCATAGCAGGCATTTCTCAGGGCATCGGAGCCGGTGGCGCACATATTTTCGACCCTGGTCACCGGCTTGTACTGGAGCCTCAGGGGTACAGTGAGGCCCAGCCCAGCCATCCCTGAGAACTCATAGAGGGTGCCGAACCAGGCGGCCTGGACATCCTTGGGCTCGATCCCGGCATCTTCATAGGCTTCATAGGCGGCCTCGACGATCAGGTCAGAAGCGCTCTTATCCCAGAGCTCGCCGAACTTGGTGCAGCCCATGCCAACGATGGCAACCTTGTTTTTAATGCTCTCCGCCATTTCCTCCTCCTTTCTCTAGCATCTTAGCGGTCGAGTCTTCCAGAAATAGTTGTGGACACCCCGATCGAAATAGAGCTTTCTGAAGGTCATCTCCACCGGCATGCCCACCTTCACCTCGGCGGGGTCGCGGTCGGTCATATCAAATACAGCCCTTCCACCTCCCTCGAAGTCGACAACGGTAATAGTGGCTGGAGGATCAACGGTATCGGCCAGGTTGTCCTGGGTGAAGGTGAAGATCTCCGCCTTCTTATCGGTGAACCTGTAATCCTCAAACTGATCCTTGGCCTGACAATTTACACATACCCTCAGCGGAGTGCTGCCGCCGAGGCCTGCCCCTTGAGCATATTGGGGGGTGCCACAGACCTTGCACTTCACACCCCAAAGGCCGAGAATTATCCTTCGATCCCGCCACAGCCCTGCTATGGAGGTGGGTGACCTATCGGGACGGCGGGCGGCCTCTAAGGTGATGAGACCACGCCAGCGCACGTATGTCTCATAATTGGCGAGCACCCTCTTTGAGGCGAGGTGATTCTTTATCCCCCTTCGATCCCTTACCTTCTCTATCTCAGGGGTCACCTGGAGCACAAAGGCATCGGCGCCATTTCCGTAGCTGGCAAAGAGGATCCTATCCCCAGGCTTGGCCTCCTCCAGGGCGGCGACCAGCATCATCATCGCCAGGGCGGCTCCCGTATTGCCCACCGTCATAAATAGGGAGTCCTGAAGCTGGGCAGCGTCAAATTTCAGTCCTCCTGCCACCCTGGGATGCCTTCTGATATCGGTGGGGGCATCGTAGACTACCTTGGCAAAATCACCCGGGGCCAGGTTGTACTTCTTCATCAGCCCGGAGATGGCTTCGGGGAGGACAGCGGAGTAGCCTTCATCGAGCACCATTCGGTCCTCCCAGGTGCGAACAAAGGTGTCGGCGTCCGACCGCCACACCCCTGAGAAGTCATCGGAGATGGAGTAGCTACCCTCGATGGTGGCAATGACGCCCTTTTCTCCCAAAAGAAGGGCAGCGCCACCGTCACCAAGGGCCTGCTCGAAATCCCCCGCCGGCGCCCCTAGGCGCAAGTCGGCAGCGGTGATCATGATGCTCTTCGCCGCCCCGGCGTTGATGGCATCCATGGCTGAGGCGATGGCGATAGTGCCAGCCCTCAGCGAACCGGTGAAATCGGCGGTTCGGATCTCTCTACCCAGATCAAGGGCCACCGATATTATGGTGGAGCATTGCTTCTCCCTGTAGGGGGAGGTGGTGGTGGCAAAAAACAGGCCATCCACTGTTTTGGGGTCGATGCCCTTCATACAGTCGATGGCTGCCTCGGTGGCCATGGTCACGCTGTCTTCATCGAAATTGGCCACCGCTCTCTCCCCGGGCAGGGCAAGGCCACCCCAGGCCCTAAAGAATTCCTCTCTACTTAGCCGATGAAGCGGTATATAGGCGCCGTAAGATGTTATCCCTACCATCGCTCCCCCCTTTCGAGCCAAGTATATATCCTCTCTATCCCTCGGTCAAGTCTAAAACTAGCCGAGGCTATTGCCGACGATGGTGACACAGGAGACCTGGGGAGGACCGCCCAGGGTATGGGAAAGCCCTAGACGTGCGTTCTTTATCTGGCGAACGTCGCACTTTCCTTGAAGCTGCTTATAGGTCTCATAGGTCATTCTTAACCCGCTGGCGCCAATGGGGTGACCGAAGGACTTGAGGCCACCATCGGACTGGATGGGTAACTCCCCCTCCAGGGTAAAGGTACCAGCATCGACATCCTCCTTGGCTCTTCCTACAGGGCTGAAGCCGAGATCCTCGTAGATAACCAACTCGGTGATGGTAAAGCAATCGTGAACACAGGCGACGCTTATCTCCTTGCGGGGGTCCTTTATCCCGGCCTGCTCGTAGGCCTGCCTGGAGGCCTCTTTATTGACGGTGAAGCTTGTCCAGCCGAAGTTTGGTCTGAAGTGGGGGAGTAGTTGAGCCGAGGAGAGGCCGATCCCCTTTATATAGATGGGGTCCTGCCTAAACCTCTTGGCCATTGCGGCGGGCACTACGATAGCGGCCGCTGCCCCATCGGTGGTGGGGCAGCAATCAAATAGCCCCAGAGGCCAGGCAATGATGGGGGCGTTGATCACCTGCTCCAGGGTGACCTCCCTTCTGAAGTGGGCCTTTGGGTGAAGGCTGCCATTGTGATGGTTCTTTACGGCGATCTTGGCGATGGTCTGCTTTCCCTGCTCAGGGGTCAAACCATAGGTATGGAAGTAGCGGGTGGCGATGAAGGCGAAGGTGCCCGGGGCAGTTCTTCGCATCTCCAGGGTGGGGTGAAGGCCGCGTCCTACTCCAAGACCTCCCAACCCGGTGTCCTTAAGCTTTTCAAAGCCAAGGGCGAGGACGATGTCATACATGCCACTGGCTACGGCAAAGCAGGCGTTCCTCAGCGCCTCGTGACCGGTGGCGCAGGCATTCTCCACGTGGGTGACCGGGATGTTGCGCAGCTTTAGAGGGGTGGATAGGCACTCCCCCATCATCCCGGAGGCCACCGTGCCTACCCAAGCCGCCTGGATATCGTTGGGATCGATGCCTGCATCCTCATAGGCCTCATAAGCGGCCTCAACAATGAGATCATCGGTGCCCTTTTCCCAGAGCTCACCGAACCTGGTGCAGCCCATCCCTATTATGGCAACCTTATCTCTGATGCTTTCCATTTCAGCCTCCTTCTCTTGGTGGTCGGCACTTCCAGAAGTAGTTGTGGAAATTTGCTTCCTCGTGGAGCCTCCTCAGGGTCATCTCCACGGGCATATCCACCCTAACCTCTTTGGGATCACAGTCGGTCATCATGCAGTAGAACTGAGTACCGCCCTGGAAACGGACCACCGACTGGATGATGGGCGGGTTAATGCCGCCTGAGGCGATGTTATCCAGGGAGAAGGTGAATAGGGTGCCCTTCTCCCGGGAAAGGCTTATCTCATCGTAGTCATCCTTGGCCTGACATCCATAACAGACCCGCTGGATGGGATAGGTAATGAGGCCACACTTTCGGCACTTGCTGGCGTGACAGCCGAGGACCCAATTTTTGGTGCGCCACATTATCGTTGCCGAACCGGTGCCGCGCAGGGCCTGGGGGGGGAGCTGTACCAGTTTACGGAAGGAGAGGTATTTACCGTAGCTGGGGAGAAGAGCCTTTGATGCCAGGTGTATCTTCACCCCCCGCCGCTCCCTGATCCTCTCTATCTGTTCCGTTACCTTGAGGATAAAAGCATCAGCGCCATCCCCATAGCTGGCGAAGAGGATGTTATCTCCTGCCTTGGCCTCCTCTAAGGCGGCGACCAGCATAAGCGGGGCGGAAGGGGTGCCTGTGTTGCCTATGGTGGCAAAGAGGGTATCCTGGACCTGGTTTTCCTCAAAGCCCAGCCTCCTCACCAGAGCGGCGTGGCTCCTCGGGTCGGGACCGTAGATCACCGCCTTGGCAAAATCTTTGGCGCTGAGGCCGTTCCTCTTCATTATTGCGGAGGCTGCCTCCTCCACATTCTGGGAGTAGCCATGCGTGATCACCCACCGCTCCTCCCATTCTCGAACGAAGTCATCCTCGTCTGTTCTCCATACATCGGTGATCTCATAGGAGATGGAAAGGCAATCCTCGATTTCGACGGCGACATCGCTGTCGCCGATGAGAAAGCAGGCGGCGGCATCGCCCAAGGACTGCTCCAGCATGGAATAGGGGTAAGCAAGGCGGCAGTCAGCAGCGGTGACCAGGATATTCTTTGCCGAGCCAGCCTTCACCGCATCTAGGGCTGCTCTGAGGGCAGTGGTCCCCGCCCTGAGACAATCGGCGAAGTCGGCGGTGCGGATCTCCTTTCCCATGTCCAATACGGTGGCGATTATTGTGGAGCACTGCTTCTCTTTGTAAGGGGAGGTGGTTGAGGCAAAGAATAGGCCATCGATGTTGGCGCCATCGATGCCCCTGGTGCAGTCGAAGGCTGCCTCCACCGCCATGGTTATGCTATCTTCATCCTGGTTGGCGACCGCCTTCTCCCCGGGGAGGGCTGGTCCTCCCCAGGTCTTAGCGATCTCACTGCGGCTCAGCCTGTAATAGGGGATATAAGCGCCATAGGATTTGATCCCTATCATTGCGTCTCTCCTAGGTGAGATTGTTTAGCAAGGTTCTTCTTCCCACCCTGTTATCGTTTCGGGGGCTACGCCGCCGCAGCCCTGTAGCGCCCATATTTTAGTTTCTTTAGATAGCAAAGTCAACAAGGGGATAAGGCTTTATCCCTGGTCCTTTGCTTAGGTTAGGTTGTGGTGTACAATATTAAATTGGGTTTTGCCATGGAGAGGCTCATCGCCGGTGCCAAAAGGTTAGGGCTCTCTCTCACCTCCGAGCAGGTGGGAAAGTTTGAGGTCTACTACGAGGAGCTTATTCGTTGGAACAGGAGGGTGAACCTTACCGCCATTGTCGATTATGAGGAGGTGCAGGTAAAGCACTTCCTCGATTCCCTTACCATAGCCCTCGCGTTAAAGGATATGCCTCCCTCTTTTCGCCTCCTCGATGTGGGTAGTGGCGCCGGGATCCCAGGGGTTCCCCTTAAAATCCTTTTTTCGAACATCAGCTTGACACTACTCGACTCTGTTCATAAGAAGACCGATTTTCTAGATCATCTTGTTGCCAGGCTTGGTGTGGAGGGGGTGGAGATTTTGACCGGTCGGGCTGAGGATCTTGCTCGGGAGGGGCGGTATCGGGAGCAATTCGACCTTGTACTTTCAAGGGGGGTTGCTGAACTTGCGACCCTTGTCGAACTGGCCTTACCTTTTTGCACCCTGGGAGGCTCCTTTATTGCCCAGAAGAAAGGGGAGATTGAAAGGGAGGTAGAGGAAGCGATGGGGGCTATCGATATTCTTGGGGGCAGGCTAAGGGAGGTGAAGAGGGTCGAATTGGAGGAGCTTGGTGAGGAGCGCTCCCTGGTGATCATTGATAAGCTTATCGCCACCCCCAACCGCTACCCTCGGCGTGCCGGCATCCCGAAGAAGCGCCCATTGATCGCCACTAAACAGAAAGGGCATAGGAAAGCGGAAAGGCCCGCCATTGACCGCAGCAAATAGTTCGAAAAAAGAGGAAGGGGGTGATGAAGATGTGGCATCACGGTCACTGCGGTTTTCGCTTTCATGGCTTCCCAGGCTTCGGATTCCACTTTACCGGGATGAGGCCCTTCCCCCGCAGAGAGGAGTACCTTCGCATGCTTGAGGAATATAAGGAGAGCCTGGAGAGGGAGCTCAGGGAGGTGGAAAGGGAGATCGAGGAGCTGAAGCGGTGACTAATAAGGGCAGAGGTCTCTCAGGCAGCAGAGGAGACAGAGGGGAACCTTTCGGCAAACCTCCTTACCGTGGCGGACGAGGAGGGCGTGATATTCGTTATAGAGCCCCTCCTCTTTGGGGAGATTTTCGGTGAAAAGCGTCTGGAAAGCACGGTAGCTATCGCCCTCGGGGGCGAGACCAAGGCGGCGGAGGATGCGCCTGGTATAGGCATCGATGACGAAGACGGGCTTCCTCGCCGCATAGAGGATTATGGAGTCCGCAGTCTCTTCCCCAACCCCGTGGATGGAGAGGAGTTCCTGGCGCAGGGATTGGGTATCAAGGGCAAAAAGCCCTTCCAGATCGACATAGCGCCTTAATCGCTCCACAAAGGCCTTAAGCTTCATCGCCTTGGCGTTATAGTAGCCAGAGGGGCGAATAAGATGGGCGAGCCTATCAAAGGGGAGATCGCGAAGCGCAGCGGGGGTGAGCGTCTCCGCCGCCTTAAGGTTGGAGATAGCCTGTTCCACATTGATCCACGCTGCCGATTGGGTAAGGATGGCGCCCACGATCACCTCAAAGGGGTCCTCTGCGGGCCACCATCGCTGGGGCCCATAGCGAGCGAGAAGCCGATGGTAGACCTCAAGCAGCAGGTCGCTTAGGGCTGCCTTCTGTTTAGCTTTTCCACCCAATCTGGCACCTCGACATGGGGGAAACAGGTATCTCCTCGTCCAGGGTCATCTCCCCTGGGCTCACCCTACAGCGATAGGCATAGATGGAGACCCTCTTCTCCTCGGCCCCTCGGAGGTCTCGCCCAATATTTTGCCTTCGATTTTCACCTTGCCTCCAATTGAGAGAAAGGCCGGTCTCCCGGCCTTCTTTTTTCGCCTCCTTTTGCACCTCTTCTAAGGGGTTAAGGTAAGTATCTTCCTTGCTTGCTCAGGATAGTTAGCGATAAAGCGAAGCTCATCCGGGGTGAGGGGCTTCTGGGTGTGGGCATTGGCGAGCTGCACCAGCTCCAGGATGCGTTGCGCCTCCTCATCGCTGGAGAAGGTGATGCCCAGGGAATTGTATACATGCCTGAACCCAGCAAGGCCGCCAAACTCGCCGGTGGTGATCACCCGACCGGTGAGGACGCGCTCCTCTTCCTCAAGACCGAGGATCTCGTAGTCGAAGAGCTCATAGTTCCTTCGATCCTTAAGGGCACCATCGGCGTGGATCCCCGCCTCATGGGCGAAAACGTTTGCCCCTACCCCTGGTTGGTTGATGGGGATGGGAATACCAAAGGCGTAGGAGACATACTTGGCCAGCTTGTTGGCCACCTGGAGGTCGATGGGATCGCCGATCTCGTAGGATTCCATCTCCCGGGCAAGTTTCAGGGCGAGAATGCAGCTTAAGAGGTCGGCTTGCCCCGCTCGCTCGCCAACTCCGTTCACCGAGGTATTGATATAGGCATCAACGCCGCCATCGATAGCCCCCTGGGCACCGGCAACGGAGTTGGCGACAGCCATGCCGAGGTCATTGTGGCAATGGAGCTCCACGGGAATCCTTATCTTCTCCGCCAGGGTTTTCACCCGCTGATAGATGCTCATCGGGGTGTCGTAGCCCAGGGTGTCACAATACCTTATCCGGTCGGCTCCCGCCTCCTTAGCTGCCTGGGCAAACTCGATGAGGTAGCCCATCTCGGTGCGTGAGGCATCCTCGGCGTTGACCCCCAGGGTCCTCACCCCTCCCTTTCTGGCATAGCTTGCCGCCTCCACCATCTCCTCAATCACCCTCTCCCTGCTTAGCTTGCCGCGGAACTTATGGAGGATCATCTGATCTGAGGTGGAGATGGAGATGTTGAGATCGCGCACCCCGGTGGGAAGGGACTCCGCTACGTCGGCAACGATGGCACGGCACCAGCCCTCCAGCACCAAGGAGCCCAGAGCCCCCATCTCCTGAAGCTCCAGATTCGCTTGAATATAATTTCGCTCGTGTTTTACGTAGGGGAAAGAGAACTCCGATTGATGGATGCCCATCTCAGTGAGATAAAAATTCACCATGTCTTTTGTAGCTTCGCCATGATGATTCGCGATGCTTGAACCGCATCCCGATTGGTGACATCGATAAAATAGATCTTGGGCATCTCACCTCTCCTTTATGTATTGCAAAGGCACAGTTCAATATGTTAACATACCTTAAGTCGGCTTGCAACAGCTTTCTCGCTTGGCAAAAGATAGCACTTGACAGGTGGCAAGGCTATTCCTATAATAAGCAATCTTGCCATTAAAGTGGTACTATTCATGGTAATCGATGTATCACAGCAGCTTAAGGAGCCCATAGGATCGATAAGGCATTACCGGGTCAGCGAAACTGAGTCGAATTGTTCAACCTATGGAGAGGTGAGTTTGCTCCGTACCGATCGGGGCATCTTTGTTAGTGGCACCCTGAACACTGCGGTTAAGGCTTTGTGCGGCCGTTGCCTCGTTAGCTTCGACCAATCGTTGACCCTGGAGATAAAGGAAGAGTATCTCCTTACTGTGGATCCCTCAACTGGTGCTTCGTTGCCTTTTGGGGGGGAAGAGGGCGTTTTCACCATCAATGAGAATCGGGAGGTCGACTTAACCGAGGCGGTGCGCCAATATTCGCTTTTGGCCCTGCCCATGAAGCCTCTTTGCCGAGAGGGCTGCGCCGGGCTCTGTCCCTCCTGTGGTCAAAATCTCAATCTGGGTCCTTGTAGTTGCCCTGCCGGCGCTATTGACCCCCGTCTTGCCGGGCTAGCGAGGCTGGCCTCGGAGGAAAGGATAGGATAGAAGATGGCAGTGCCCAAAAGGAAGACCACTAAGGCGCGCAAAGGAAAGAGGGGTAGCCATCTCTCTTTGTCCCTGCCGCCCATCGATTATTGCCCCCAATGCCATAGCCCAAAGCTTGCCCATCGTGTTTGTCCCACCTGCGGAAGCTACGCGGGAAGAGAAGTGATCGAGGTAAAGTCAAAGAAGAGGAGATAGCTTAAGCAAATAGTTAGGCACTTTGCCAAACTGCCCAACTATTCGAAAAAACGGAAAAAATGCGCACCGCGATCTGTGACCTTTTTGGCATTGAGCACCCGGTGATTCAGGGGGGGATGGCCTGGCTGGGCACCGCTGAGCTTGTCTCTGCGGTATCCAACGGTGGCGGGCTGGGGATTATCGGTGCCGGAAATGCCCCGCCAGGCTGGGGCCGGGAGCAGATTCGCGCCGCCAGGGAGCGGACGGATAAACCCTTTGGTGTCAATATCATGCTCATGTCCCCCTTCGTTGAGGAGGTTATCGAGGTTATCCTGGAGGAGGGGGTTCCCATTGTGACCACGGGAGGAGGAAATCCGGGGGTCTATATCTCCAGGTTGAAACAGGCTGGGATAAAGGTGATGCCGGTAGTCTCCAGCGTTGCCTTGGCGAAGAGATTGGAGCGATCGGGCGCTGATGCCATCGTAGCTGAGGGCCTGGAGTCCGGGGGACACATCGGGGAGACTACCACCATGGCTCTGGTGCCTCAGGTGGTGGATAGCGTTGCTGTGCCCGTAGTGGCTGCTGGGGGGATCGGCGATGGGCGAGGCCTTGCTGCTGCCCTCTCCCTGGGTGCTCAAGGGGTGCAGCTTGGAACGCGTTTTGTCTGCGCTGAGGAGTGTATCGCCCATGCCAAATTCAAGGAGAGGCTCCTCCAGGCCCGGGATCGAGCCACCGTGGTCACCGGTTATTCCATGGGGCATCCGGTGCGCTGTCTGGAGAACAAGATGACCCGTCAGTTTTCGGCAATGGAAAAGGCCGGTGCCTCTGTGGAGGAGCTGGAGCGCTTTGGGGAGGGGAAGTTGCAGTTGGGCGTCCTTGAGGGCGATATGGAGGGGGGCTCGCTAATGGCGGGGCAGATCGCCGGGCTGATCAAGGAGGTAAAGCCAGCGGCAGCCATCATCAGGGAGATCGTGGCGGAGGCTGAGGCGATAATCGCAAGACTCAGTTATTCAGGAGTTATCCATGGCTGAAAAAGAAGGAAGTCTGGCCTATGTCTTCCCGGGACAGGGTTCGCAGCGGGTGGGCATGGGGCTTGACCTTTATCAAGGCTTCTCCTCGGCGAGGGAGGTCTTTGAGGAAGCGGATGATGCCCTGGGATTTCCCCTCTCCCGCCTTTGTTTTGAGGGGCCTGAGGAGGAGCTTTCCCAGACGGCTAATGCCCAACCGGCGATTCTCACGGTGAGCCTCGCCTGCCTGAGAGCGGCCTCCCAGGTAGCCGGTCAACTGATTTGCCCTGCCTTCATGGCGGGACATAGTCTTGGCGAGTACACCGCCCTGGTTGCCGCCCAGGTGCTCGATTTCGTGGACGCAGTTCGGCTCACCAGGCAAAGGGGGAGGTTGATGCAGGAGGCAGGGGAGAGGGTGCCTGGAGGCATGGTGGCGATCATCGGTCTCGATGAGTTATCTGTAGAGCAGGTATGTCAGGAGGCCGGTGCTCAAATCGCCAACCTCAACTCCCCAGGTCAGACCGTGATCAGCGGGGCAAAGGAGATGCTGGTTCGTGCTGCAGACCTTGCCAGGGCAATGGGGGCGAGACATATCATGCCCCTTAAGGTGAGCGGTGCCTTTCATTCCCCCCTGATGCAGCCCGCCACTGATGGAATGGCTAAGGCTATCTCCGAGTTCGGCTTTCGCCACCCCACCGTTCCCATTGTGGTGAACAGTACTGCTGAGCCGGTGACCACCGCCGACGCGGTGAAAGAGGAGCTCCTTCGTCAGCTTTGTTATTGTGTTCAGTGGCAGAGGAGCGTGGAGTACATGGTGGGCGCAGGGGTCTCCACCTTTATTGAGATCGGCCCCGGACAGGTGTTGAGCGCTCTCATAAAAAGGATCAGCAACGAAGCGCAGATCTTGAATGTCGGCGATGCAGAGTCTATCGGCGTTATGCCGGGATGGTGATGCTTAGGTGACATTGGTTGCGCCCTTCATCTTACCTGCTAGGCTGAATTGAGATGAGATTACCACGCCAAGATTCTAAAACTGTTGTTAAATGCAGAGGGTGTGGAAGGGAGTCCTTCCTCATCTCCCAGGCCGTTGAGCTTTGCCCCGATTGCCTTCGTTCGGATTTTGGAAGGGCTCTTCCCTATATTGAAAAGGCGCACCTGGAGGCGAGGAAGCCCTTCGATCTCCCGGCTAAGCCCCCCAGGGCTGAAGGGGGAAAGCGATGTAATCTTTGCGTTAATGAGTGCCTTATTCCCCAGGGTGGAAAAAGCTACTGCGGGCTTCGCATTAATAGGGAGGGCAGACTTATCGGGGCTGGCGCGGAAAGGGGGAACGTAAGCTGGTACTACGATCCTCTGCCCACCAATTGCGTCGCCGATTGGGTTTGCCCTGGAGGAACGGGGGTAGGGTATCCGCAGTTCTCCTATAGGGATGGGCCGGAATACGGCTATAAGAACCTGGCCGTTTTTTATCAGGCATGCTCCTTCGATTGTCTCTTCTGTCAGAATTGGCACTATCGCCTCTCGGCGAGCCAAGAGGCAA
>JAUXBC010000063.1 GCA_030619615.1 Dehalococcoidia bacterium | reverse complement strand
CATCGACCTGGTGGCGGTCAACCTCTACCCCTTCGTTCAGACCATAGCCAGGGAGGGGGTAAGTCTGGAGGAGGCTTTGGAGAATATCGACATCGGGGGGCCGACGATGATCCGCGCCGCCGCCAAGAATTTCCCCCACGTCCTTGTGGTGGTCGACCCCGAAGACTACCAACCTGTTTTGCAGCAACTGGGTAAGGGCGGGGTAGAACTCGAAGAACGAACGAAATTAGCCCAGAAGGCCTTTCAGCATGTGGCGCTCTATGATACCGCCATCGCCCATTACCTGAGGCCCGAGGACGAAAAATTCCCCGAGAGGATGACCATCGCCCTGAGTAAGCTCTACGACCTTACCTACGGCGAGAACCCCCACCAGGAGGCCGCCTTCTATAGGGAGGAGGCCATAGGCGAGGAGACCAGCATCGCCGGGGCAACCCAACTTTGGGGCAAGGAGCTCTCCTTTAACAACGTCCTCGACCTCGATGCAGCGCTGAGCGTGGTCCGAGACTTCTCCCCTCCCACCATAGCGATCATCAAACACAATAACCCCTGTGGGCTGGCATGTCATGATGACCTTGCCGAGGCCTATCGCAGGTCCCTCGCTGGCGATCCGGTCTCCGCCTTTGGCGGCATCGTTGCTTCCAATAGAGCGATAGGCCTTGCCACCGCCCGGGAGATCGAAAAGAGCCACTTCGACGGCATCATCGCCCCCGACTACGAGGAGGAGGCCCTCTCCCTGCTCAAGCGTAAGCGCGACCTGCGTCTTCTCAGGATAGGCCCCTTGGCCGGGAAGGGCATACCCGCCCTCGACTTTCGCCGCGTTAGTGGAGGCTTTCTCCTTCAGACAGAGGACTTTGGGGCTGAGGATGTGACCCTGCGCCCGGTGACCGAGCGCCAGCCAACCCCTGAGGAGATAAAGGACCTCCTCTTCGCCTGGCGCGCCGTGAGGCACGTAAAGTCCAATGCTATTGTATTGGTTAAGGACCTCGCTCTTTTGGGAATGGGGGCAGGGCAGCCGAGCAGGGTGGACAGCGTGGAGATCGCCCTGAAAAAGGCTGGGGAGCGCTCCCAGGGCAGCGTCCTTGCCTCAGACGCCTTCTTCCCCTTCGCCGATGGTGTGGAGCTGGCTGCCGGGGGTGGGGTCACCGCCATTATCCAGCCAGGGGGCTCGATGAGGGATGAGGAGGTGATCAGGACAGCCAATGAGCACAATATGGCGATGGTTTTTACCGCGGTGCGCCATTTCAAGCATTGAGGGCATTTTACGATGATTATCACCGAACTGGATAGGATTGTAGCATCCCTGCCGCCCGAGGAGAGGCGGCTTTTTCACCGCATCTTCCACTTCAGCATAGTGAGCGGCCGCCTCTGCCCTCCCCAGAGCATGCATCCCTGGATCCAGGAGCACTTCGGCGCGGTGGAGGAGGTCAGCGAGCAGAGGATCGTCAAGGTGACCAATCTCATCACCTTTGAGGGGGCGCTTTTCAACAGGCTTAGGGCCCGCCGCCCTATTGAAGCCGAGGACAAGCCTGATATCGAAGCCCAGATTGTGGAGAGGAGCAAAGATGATCCCCTGCAAAACCCTCAAAGAAATACCCCTGAGGATGTTTTTGGCAGGGTGGAGGGAGAAAAGTGCATCACGGCCAGCAACATTGCCAAGTATGATGGGCTTCACGGTATGCTAGTTTTCCATGACCACAATCCCCTTCGCTTCTCCAAGGAGGGGATCATCGACTATTTAGAAACAGGGTGGCGCTGGGCAGAGAAAGCCCACGCCCAAGATCCCTGTGCCAAGTACTATTTCTTCATGTGGAATTGCCTGTGGAGGGCGGGCGCCTCCCTGATCCATGGCCATGCTCAGCTCCTCTTGAGCCGCGATATGCACTATGCCAAGATAGAGGGACTGCGCCACGCTGCCCTTCGCTATCGAGAAGAATACCGTTCCAGCTACTTCCAAGACCTCTATCGGGTCCACTCCTCCTTAGGTTTGGGCCTGGAAAAGGAGGGGACTAAGGTCCTTGCCTATCTATCGCCGCTTAAAGACAGAGAGGTTATCCTCATCGCTCACCAGCTCGACCTTTCCCTAAAGGAGAGAATATACGAGGTGCTCGCCTGCCTTCGAGACAGGATGCAGGTCACCTCCTTCAACCTCGCCCTGTCCACACCTCCCCTGAGCGATGCGAATGGCTGGCAGGGGTTCCCGGTGCTGGTTCGCATAGTGGATCGCGGTGACCCTAAGAGCATGGCCTCGGACATCGGGGCCATGGAGCTTTATGCCTCCAGCGTCATCTCCAGCGACCCCTTCGAGGTGGCAGGGCTTTTGAGAGAATCACTTGGATAGGAAGGGATAAGGTGGCCACCATAGATGTAGTCATCCCCGTCTATAATGAAGAGCGCGTTTTGGCGCAAAGCATAACGACTCTCAGGGAGTTCCTGGAGGGGAACCTGCCCCAAGGCTGGAGAATCGTCATCGCCGATAACGCCTCCACCGACAAAACATGGGAGATTGCGCAGGCTTTATCCCAAGAGCATCCCGATGTCGTCTCCCTGCACCTGGACGAAAAAGGGCGGGGGCGAGCGCTGCGCCGCACCTGGCTTAGCTCCAGCGCTGAAATCGTAAGCTACATGGATGTAGACCTCTCCACCGACCTCGGTGCCTTCCCCAAGCTTATCCAGGCTATCGAGGAGGGCTACCATGTTGCCGTTGGCTCTCGCCTCATGCCCGGCTCATCGGTAAGGCGCTCTTTCAAGCGTGAATTCACCTCCAGAGGCTACAATTTTCTGATCAAGGCGATGTTTGGTGCCAAATTCTCCGATGCCCAGTGCGGGTTCAAGGCGTTGAGCGCCGAGGCGGCCCGCGAGCTGGTCCCCCTGATCCAAGATCAGAGGTGGTTCTTCGATACTGAGCTGCTCATCCTTGCCCAGAGGAAGGGCTACCGCATCAGGGAGGTTCCCGTAGCCTGGATCGAGGACCCGGACTCGAGGGTCTCCATCCCCAGAACGGCGCTCGATGATCTAAAGGGACTGCTGAGGATGCGCTTTCGACCTCGCCCCTAGAGCCCTGACCGCCTACCTCGCCTATAACTTTAGGAAAGATATGGATTCCAATGCCCCGATGGTCGTCTCGATTTAGCATTTTCTACGGCTGGTGGATCGTCGCCGTAGGCATCCTAAGCCTGCTCCTGGCCGGTGGCATAGGCATTTACACCTTCGGCGCCTTCTTCACCCCCCTGATAGCTGAGTTTGGCTGGACCAGAGCGCAATTATCCCTGGCGTGGACCATCGCCTCCCTGGCGGTGCTCTTCGCTCCCATGGTGGGCACATGGGTTGATAGGTATGGGGCGAGGAGGGTGATGGCCATCGGGGCCTTGATCGCCGGCGGCGCCTTCTCTCTCCTCGGCCTGACCACCTCCATCTGGTACTTTTATGTCATCTCTTTTGTGACGACACTGGGACTGGTGGCTATTCTCAATATCCCTGTCGCTACCGCGGTTTCAAACTGGTTTGTGGAGAGAAGGGGTCTAGCGTTGGGTATCACCCTGACCGGGTTCGGTCTGGGGGGCTTAGCGATGATCCCCCTGGCAAGCTACCTTATCGCCACCTTAGGCTGGCGGATGGCCTATCACCTCTTGGGTCTCCTCATCTGCATTGTTCTCATCCCCTTAAGCCTATTTGTCATTAGACATAGACCCGAAGAGAAGGGTCTGCTGCCCGACGGCAAGACCCGCGAAGAGAGCAAACCATCCCCCTCAGCGGTGGAGGATGAACACGATAGGGAGTCGACCTTAAAAGGGGCGTTGAGAACGAAAGCCTTCTGGCTCATCGCCGGGGCATTGAGTCTCGCTTTTATCGGGGCTGGCTCCGTTATCGCGCACGTCATCCCTTTCTTCCAAGATATGGGAATTCCTCCCCAGACGGCGGCAACAATCTTGGGTCTTACCACCGGGGTAAGCATCTTGGGCAGGGTGGCAGCGGGCTATATAGCAGACAGGATGTCTGTAAAATATGTGGCCCTTTTCTTCCTCCTTCTTCAGATAGCGGGATTGCTTCTCCTTTTGGGGACAAGCTCCATGGCCATGGTTTGGTTCTTCGTAGTCGTATTTGGGTTAGCCATAGGGGGGATGTTTGCCCTGGAGCCCCTGCTGATCAGCGAGTATTTTGGGCTAGCCTCCTTCGGCGCAATCTACGGAGGAATATGGGCCTTTGTCAGCATTGGCTTTGCCGGGGGTGCACCCCTTGCTGGATACATCTTCGATGTTACTGGAAGCTATGATTTGGCCTTTATCCTGTTCATCGCCAGCACCCTTGTTGCCATGGCCCTCCTCCTTTTCCTAAAACATGTTAAGCCCTCCCAGCCTCTAGGAAGGCTGTTTACCAACGCTGGTTAATCCCACCCACCCTCCCATTGGAGCTTCGCTCCTCTCTCGCCCTGTCTGAGCTAAGACTTTAGCAGAAGAGCTGCGACTTCGGCCGGCAGGATAAGCTCCGATAAGGGCAAAAAGGGGTTGCGGGGGCAAAGCCCCTGCAGCTTATCTAGGGTGGGCGGGTGGGAACAAATAGGTTTCTAAACAACCTTTCCAGGATTGCTTGACTTTTCCTCCAGATGTATTAACATTGTGTCTATAACTAAACGAGAGGAGCTTAGAGACCATGGCAGACGTTGTTCTTGTGATCGATATGCTGAGAGGCTTTTTAGAGGAGGGCAATCCCCTCTACTGTGGTGAGGGGGCGCGCCGTATCATCCCCAATATCGAGCGGCTTCTGAAGCAGGAGATGGAGAGGGG